>SLRE01000263.1 GCA_007131125.1 Bacteroidales bacterium
TTCAACAGCTTCCGGCTTACCTACCGCAGAGACCTGGTTCAAACTGAAACATGGACCCTTGGACTGGGTTTTACCGCAAAAATAAGGGATGCCCGTGTTCAGCTTACTTCCGGCGACCTTTCAGATAAAAAAGATGACCTTGGTTTTGTGCCACTGCTGCATATTCTTGCAGAATACCGTTTTGGCACCTGGTCGTTGTTTCTGGAAGGGGACGGGCTGGCCGGCGGCCCCGGAAGGGCTTTTGATTACATTATTGGCGGACTTTTCCCCCTCAGGGAAGACCTGGCCCTGAAAGCCGGCTACCGCCTGCTGGAAGGCGGCGCTGATGTGAGCGATGTCTATAACTTTACCCTGATAAATTCTGCCGCCATTGGATTTATCTGGAAACTCTGACAAGTCATAAAGAAGTTTTCCGGAAAATGGTAGGCTGAAAATGCAAAAATTATTGGTTATGAAATATACAGACCAATTGCATTGATATTTTTTTCACAATGGAATGCAAAAAAGAGCCCGGTAACAAAGTTTGTATCGGGCTCTTTTTCAATTCAGGATAACCGCCTAATATACCACAAGTTTTTTTCTGATTATTTTCCCGGTTTCTGGATAAATTACTTCCAACATATAATTTCCTCTTTCTTCAAGGAAAAACTGTTTAGAGGCGTTGTTTACCTTTTGGCTGTATGTGAGTCTTCCGTTCAAATCGTACACCCGAACCAGGCTATTTTGGTCAAGGCCTTCTATGATAAACTGACCCCGGGATGGGTTGGGATAAACCCTTAAGAGAGCACCCGGAGCTTCACCCAGGGAAAGTGGGTCATCATCCTGACTGCCATCAAAAAATAAACCTTTGAGCTGAGATAACCCCATCATCTTAAACAAACCATCGTGGTGGGGCATGGAATGATCGTAAATGGCCATCATCTCTGAAGTTTTTCCCGACTGAATGTTATAAAATTTCCAGATTAAGGGTTCATCGGGATCGAATCCGTTCTTATAATCCGTTTCGGGGTCATTTCCATATGCGGTTAGCTGGGTGTTGACACCTTCCCATATGGTTACGCCGGCTGATTTTAAATTGCCTGCATCATCCTTATAAAATACACCCATCAAATCACCTTCTTTCAGTTCAAAACCGATCTGAAAAATTTCCTGTGGCAAATGAAGGTTGTGCACGATAGCGCTTCGCTCAAACTCCCATCCTTCAGGCAAAGACATATTTACAGGCAAGAGAATTGTTGCCTCTGAAGTCTCGCTTTCACCATAGGTAAATACCGCAGAAACCCCATATTGCAACTAGTTTGCCTGACCAAGCGTATCAACAAAAACATTATCCAGATAAAGTTCATTTGTAATCAGTTCCCCGTTACGGTAAATCCGGTATCCAAGAAAATTGTCTGGTGAATTGTTTTTTCCGGAAACTTCCGGGGCTTTTCCCAGGTTTTTATCTTCTTCTCCCGAAAGCAAACCTTTTATTCCCCAGTTTCTTGAAATACCAGATTGGGATAAAGTCGTCCAGTTGCCATCAATTTTTATCCAATCCCCGGCTCCTGCAATGGCAGGGCCCTTATCGGCTCTTGCCGTTAATGCCTGAGCACTCCCGCTCATGTTCATTTCATAGGCAAGCCATAAATAATCAAGGGTGTCAAGGCCAATGGGGGTGGGCAGGGTTACGGTATTCCATGAAAAGGCCTGGGGTTCATCCACATTTATGCTCATTAATGGCTCAGAAGCACCTTCATCAATATAAACATTAACCGTGATATCTGCATCAGCCCTGGCAATACTTATGGAAACTTCTTCCAGTATCCTGTTGTTGTAAAACAGTAAATCATCAGAATCGAATTTAATAGCTGCTTCAATAATACCTGGCCCGGAAGTAGGAATGACTTTCTGGGGAATTCCGTTTCCGAAAAATATTTCGTTGGCGACAACTCCAGGGGTTAACCAACTCAGGGTAACCTCCTGTTCGTCATCGTCAAGAGCTACAGAGAGGTTGGAGGGTTTTAAAATATAGCCTTCGGCGAACATGTCAAAAGTTAGTTTTCCTGAACCAATGTTGCTCAAGTAGCTCAACTCTGCCATACCTTCAATCGGACCAGTTTCCGTGGGCCAGTAACTCATAATGATGCGGCCCGAATTGCCGGGATAAAGCCAGGAAGTGCTTACGTAGGAAGAAAAACCTTCAAAGGGTTCATAATACAAACCTCCGAGATAAACAACCTCATCACTGATATTGGTATAATCGATCTGAACACTTTTGGTCCTTCCAATGGCCACCTTGCCAAAATCGAAAATGGTATCGGTGATTTCCAATACCTGCTGACCAACAATGAATAAATATACATGAAGATAATATTCCGGTTTATTGGCATTGTTGGTGTGGATTTTAATATTAAAAACCTGGATGCCGGCATTCAAGCCCTCCGGATTGATATCCATGCTTAGCTCCTGGGATTCACCAGGTTCAATGCTCCCGTTATTTGAGGATAGGCTTATCCAGGAAGGCAGAGTATCGACCGACCAATCCAATGTGCTGAAGCCGGTGTTGGCCAGCAAGACGTTTTCACTGATCAGGGTTTCATCGGTCACCTCGTCATAAATAATTGAAACAGGGTTAAGGCTTAGCTCCGGAGCACCAACATGAATTTCACGTTCAGCAGCATCACTTTCAAAATCGTCAAATACTATGGTTGCACCGTATGTGTAAACACCATGGTCCAGACCGGTTTCTGAAAAAGTTGAAGATGTAACAGGAGTATTGTTCAGCAAAACCCCATCCCTGTAAAAGTTATAGCCCAGGGCGATGTCAAGCGAA
>SLRE01000238.1 GCA_007131125.1 Bacteroidales bacterium
ATTTTTCCTGTTGCCCTGAAAGCCGATGAGGGCATGTGGCTTCCTTTTTTAATTGAGGATACCCTTTATTATAAAATGCAGGAAATGGGACTGAATCTGAGACCTGAAGAAGTGTTCAGTTTTACAGAATCCAGCCTGAAAGATGCAGTGGTGAGCTTCGGAGGGTTTTGCACCGGAGAAATCATTTCCGACAAAGGTTTGGTACTTACCAACCACCATTGTGGATACGGAAGAATACAAAGCCACAGCTCCGTGGAAAACGACCTGCTTACAGATGGTTTCTGGGCCATGAGCAAAGAAGAAGAATTGCCCAACCCGGGTTTGTTTGTTCGTTTCCTGGTAAATGTGGAAGACGTTACCGCGGAAATAACAGAAGCCCTTTCCGATGATATGACTGAAGAGGAGAGGGCCCTTGCCATTCGCGGCAGGAGCAACGACCTGGTTGAAAAAGCCACTGAAGATAACCATTACACTGCCAGTGTAAGTAGTTTCTTTGCCGGCAATATGTTTTACCTGTTTGCTTATGAAACATTTAATGACGTGCGCTTAGTGGGAGCACCCCCTTCTTCCATCGGTGCTTTTGGGGGTGATACCGACAACTGGGAATGGCCCCGTCATACCGGCGATTTTGCCTTGTTCAGGGTTTATACTGCTCCCGATGGCAGTCCGGCCGAATATGCAGAAGAAAATATTCCCCTGCGGCCAAAACACCACTTGCCGGTTTCCATCAGGGGTGTTGAAGAAAATGACTTTGCCATGGTGCTTGGTTTTTCAGGGCGCACCGAAAGGTACCTTACCTCCCACGGTATTGACTATCGCCTGGAAAACATGTATCCGGTGCGCATTGATATCAGGCGAAAAAAACTCGACATCCTGGAAGAAAACATGGCAGCCAGCGATGAGATCCGGATTAAATATGCCTCCAAACACTCAGGCATTTCCAATTACTGGAAAAATTTTATCGGGATGAGTGAATCCCTGAAAAGATTAAATGTGGCAGAAGAAAAAAGATCCCTGGAAAATCGTTTTTACCAATGGGTGCAGCAGGATGAAAGCCGAAAGGAAGAATACGGAACCGTACTCAACGACTTCCAGAAAGTTTATGACGGATTCCGAACTTTTGAATCTGCCAACTATGTTTTTATCGAAGCAATGGCCACCGGTCCTGATGTGATGAGACTGGCCAATGGTTTTCAGACCCTTGCGGGAATGCTTGAGGAGGAAACCGAAAGTGCCGAACTCGAGGAAGAGGTAAACAGGCTCAGGGCCGTTGCAGAACGCATTTACCGCAACTACAGTCAGGATGTGGATGAGCAACTATGGGCCGCCATGTTTGCGATCTATCAGAAAAAAGTCAGCAAAGAAAATTTGCCGGATATCTTCGACCATATTCGCACAAAATTTGACAATGATTTTCAGAAATATGCCAGGCAGGTTTATGAAGCCAGCATTTTTGCCAACAAAGACCGCATTGTTGCATTTCTTGAAAACCCGGTTTTGGAAGTGCTTAAATCCGATCCCATATTTAAGGCTACCCGTTCGGTGTTTTCTCATTACCAAACCCTCAATGCCCAAATGGAAGAATACCGGAATCTGCTAGCCCGATCCAACCGGATGTTTCAAAGGGGTTTGCTGGAGATGAAACCCGATTACCTTTTTTATCCCGATGCCAATGGCACCATGCGGTTTACCTACGGCACAGTTAATGGGTATTACCCCATGGATGCGGTTTATTACCATTACAAAACCACACTTTCGGGGGTAATGGAAAAAGAAGATCCTGATCATCATGAGTTTGTAGTTCCCGGAGAATTAAAAGACCTTTATCTTTCAGGTGATTTTGGAAGGTATGGTCAGGACGGGCAAATGGTCGTTAACTTCATTACCAATAACGACATTACGGGGGGCAATTCCGGAAGCCCCGTGATTAACGGGGACGGCCACCTCATCGGGATTGCTTTTGACGCCAACTGGGAAGGCATGAGCGGGGATATCCTTTTTGAGCATGAAATGCAAAAGTGCATCAACGTCGATGCCCGCTACATGCTTTTTATCATTGAGAAATTTTCGGGTGCCACTCACCTGATTGAGGAAATGACCATTGTGGAATAAATTTCCAAAAGGGATATTTGAAGTGGGTGTTTATTTCTGAGGTATAAAAAAGAAGGGCTGCAGATTTCATGCAGCCCTTCTTTTTTAATTAAATCAAAATCTTTTTAATATTTTGGCGTATGGCCCATGTTGTAAAACATAAAGGAATAAATATCTGCAGCTTCTTCAATGATCTTTGATGTAGGTTTGCCTGCTCCGTGTCCTGCCTGGGTTTCTATGCGGATCAGCACAGGATTGGGGCCATCATGATTTCTCTGAAGCTCCGCGATGTATTTGTAACTATGGGCAGGAACCACCCGGTCGTCATGATCTGCAGTGGTAACCAGGGTAGCCGGATAGTTTATCCCTTCCCGGATATTGTGCAGGGGAGAATAGGAATAAAGGTTGTGGAAGTGAACGGAGTCCTCGCTGGAGCCATAATCCCCGATCCATGCCCATCCAATGGTGAATTTATGAAAGCGCAGCATATCCATAACCCCTACCGCCGGAAAGGCAACCTGGAATAATTCCGGACGCTGTGTTTTTACTGCACCCACCAGCAGGCCTCCATTGGATCCGCCCTGTATGGCCAGTCTTTCGGGAGAGGTGTATCCCTCATCAATAAGGTATTCTGCCGCAGCAATGAAGTCGTCAAATACATTCTGCTTGTTGAGTTTGGTGCCGGCTTTATGCCACTCCTTGCCATATTCGCCCCCGCCACG
>SLRE01000002.1 GCA_007131125.1 Bacteroidales bacterium
CATTTCTTTCTCTTCAGGAAGCCTTCAGCTGTCAACAGAGATGGAATATACTGCTGCTGCCTATGGCACTCCCGACTTATATGGAGTGGTAAAAGATCATGAAGAAGTAGGTAATTTCCGTCTGCTTTTCACCGCCTTTTATTTCTTCTAAAAAAAACAGGGCTTTTGGTGAAGCCCCGTTTTGTATTATGTTTAAGAAGAATTTTTGGTATAAGTTTTTTGCTAGCGGCCAGCAGGTGATTTTCTCTGTCCAAATCCTGCGGTAATACGGTCGAGAATAATAGCCAGGATCACCACTACCAGGCCGGCCTCAAATCCTTGTCCAACCTGCAGTCGCTGGATTCCGCGCAACACATCTTCACCCAAACCTCCGGCGCCGATCATGGCGGCAATTACCACCATGGAAAGGCCCAGCATGATTGACTGGTTCACCCCGGCCATGATAGTTACTTTGGCAACCGGGATCTGCACTTTCATGAGTTTTTGCATCTCGGTAGCCCCGAAAGCATCCGCGGCTTCAATTAGCTCTTTGGGCACCTGCCTGATGCCGAGGTTGGTAAGTCGGATCAATGGAGGCAGGGCAAAAACAAATGTCGCCACCACCCCGGGTACCAGCCCAAGGCCAAAAAACATCACTGCCGGTATCAGGTAAACGAAAGCCGGCATGGTTTGCATAAAGTCGAGAATGGGACGGATTATGGAGTTAAACCGGTCGCTTTTTGCGGCGTATATCCCTATAGGTAAGCCCACAATCATCACCAGTATCTCTGCGGTGAGCACAAGGGAAAGGGTTTCCACAAATGCCTGCCACAATCCGATATTTTCGGTGATCAATAAGCCGATTACAGCAAAAATACTGTTTTTCCACCCGGCCATATACCAGGTAAGTGCGGCAATCAATACGATAAGGATTACCGGATGCAGGGCCATCATGCCGTCTTTCAGGTTGTCTACCAAAAAATATACAAAGGCACTGAACCCGTCAAAAACGGCACCGAATTCACTTACCAAAAAATCTACCGCGGAGGAAATCCAGTCTCTTATTGGTATACGAAATGGGAACATATGTTTTGATTTAAGAGGTTATTGATTGTTGTTTATTCCTTCGGCGCTTTCCGATAGAGCTGCGATTATTGATCCTTTAACAATTACGCCTACCACACGGTTGTTTTCATCTTCCACGGCAATTGGGCCATACTTATGTTCATCATAGATGTTGAAAACTTCGTTTAATGGCATGTCCTTGTTCACCGAGGTGATGTCTCTGATCAGGGAATCATCAAAAGGAATTTTTTCTTTTTCCTTGTTTTTGTTGATGTATTCAGCTAGTTCTGTAGCACGTATATAACCTTTCAGTTGGCGTTTTGTGTCAATCAAAAGGATTCCGGTAAGTCCGTTTTTCCTGATTTTTCTCAGGATGGTGCGGGGGCCGTCACCCGGGAAGGCATTTTCCTTTACCGGCTGCATAATGCTGCCTGCTGTAAGGACGGAGGCCCTATCCATATTCTCAACAAATGCTTTTACATAATCGTTGGCAGGCTTGGACACGATTTCTTCTGCCGTTCCTATCTGTATGATACGTCCGTCTTTCATAATGGCAATGCGGTCGCCAAGGCGGAAGGCTTCATCCAGGTCGTGGGTTACAAACAGTATGGTTTTTTGCAATTTGTTTTGCAGTTCCAATAACTCATCCTGCATTTGGGTGCGGATAAGGGGGTCGAGGGCGCTGAAGGCCTCATCCATGATCATTATGTCTGCATCAACGGTTAATCCTCTTGCCAGGCCAACCCTTTGCTGCATTCCTCCGGAAAGTTGATCGGGATAACTGTCTTCATTGCCTTTGAGGCCAACCTGTTGGATTACCTTCATGGCCTTTTCACGGCGTTTTTCTTTTTCCACGCCCTGTAGCTCCAGGCCAAACTCAACATTACCCAAAACGGTGCGATGGGGAAGAATGGCAAAATTCTGGAAAACCATCCCGCAAAAATGGTTTCTCCTGAATTCTCTTAATTCCTTTTTGTTTAGTTTGGTAATATCCTTCCCGTCAATGATGATCTCTCCGCTGGTAGGCTCATGCAAACGGTTTATAAGGCGCTGAAGGGTTGATTTTCCACTTCCTGATAACCCCATCAGGACGAAAATTTCTTTTTTATAAACGGTAAAACTGGCGTCCTGAACACCCACTACCTGCTTTTGCTCCGAAAGGATTTGTTCTTTGGTTTTTCCTTCATTCAGAGCCTTGATGGCTTTCTCTGGATTTTTCCCAAAGATCTTATACAGGTTTTTAACAACAATTTTTTCCTCTTTTTCCTCCATATTTTCTTTTTTCAAGCAATGGGATAAAACAAAAAAGTAACCACTTATCCACCAGGAAGTCAATAAACTTCCTTAAAGAACTGAAGCCGGGGCAAAAGCTTTTGCATATGGCTTTTTAAAAGCAAAAAAAATGAAAATGCAGGGGGTGCATTTTCCCACCCCCTGCAAAATATAAATTAAGGAAGCCAGCCCTGAACTCTTTCCTGGTTTTCAGAAATCCATTGCCTTGCTGCGTCAATGGGTTCCATGCCTTCTTCGATAAGCATCATGACTTCACCCATCTCTTCAGGTGTCCAGTAAAAGTTATCCAGGAAGTTGTACACATCTTCAGCTTTATCCATCAGGTCGGGATGAACAATGGTAGCGATGTGTTCTTCTTCACCAAAAGATTTTTTCGGATCTTCCAGATATTTCAGGTCATGAGCGGCAAATTTCCAGTGGGGTGTCCATCCGGTTACGATGATCCACTCTTCGCGGTCAATTGCCCTTGAGAGGGCTGCAGTCATGGCTGCATCCGACCCTGAAAGCAGGTTGTAGTCCAGGTCATAATCTTCAACGGCCCTTTCACTTGCAGCCATCAGGCCTGCACCCGGATCAATACCGGTAATTTCTCCTCCAAACTCGTCAACATAATCGTTGAGCTCATCAATGCTGTTTACAGGAACATATTCCGGCACTACCCATCCGATACGGGCTCCTTCAAGGTTGGGTCCCAGGTTGACCACGTCGTCCTGGGTTTGCTCCCAGTAAGCTTCGTGTGTTGCAGGCAACCATGCCGCTACAATGGCATCGAAATCGCCCCTTGCCAGCCCTGTCCACATGGGTCCGGCATCAACGGAAGTCATATTGACCTGGTGGCCCAGCTCATCTTCAATAATGGCTGCCACCACGTGGGTAGACGCAATTTCTGAGTCCCACAAAACGTAGCCAAGTTCAATGCGTTCAACTTCAGGGGCACAGCTGTGTATGCTGAATGCCGCAACCAGTCCTACAGTTATTGCCAGAAGTCCGGAAAGTTTGTTTTTTAATAACTTTTTGATTTTCATAAGAATTTCCTCCTTTTTTGGGTGTTTTGGTTTTATTGGGTTTTAAAAATAGTATCCAATGTTGATATTGAACCTCAGGTTCCAGTCCAGGTCTTCTACCGGTACTGGTTGTCCTGTTACTTCATCCAGGTGTCCTGCACCAAGGCCGGTTCCGAAAGAATCGGTAAGCCAGGGGTGGTTTTTCCCCATGGCAAAGTCCACGTATGTGAAAATATTTCCTGCGGTAATGAGAAATCCGGGAACCAGCATGTGGGTATTTTCAAAGTCAAACATTTCTCCGTCCACTTCAAGTTGCCCGTCTTTGGTCATTAAGGAATAGTTGATGTAGGGCTGAATGTTGCTGATGGGACCCCAGTCCACATCAATGCCATAGGCCAGTCCGGCAGTAATGATGTTGGCCCTTGCAGCTACACCGTCTCCATAATAGGGGTCGCCATAGGCACCCATTTGTACCCTTTCGGCTGTGTTGCCTTCGTCGTCTTTGGCTGCATAATCATAGTTGGTGAACTGCAGTATGAGGTTCATGTTGTTAATATCGGAGTTAACATGGGCTGAAAAGGCATGTCCGTATTCGGTTTCATCCAGCACGGAATTGTAAAGTCCCTGCAATTGTCCTGAAACTCCAACTTCTGTGCCTTCCAAAAGCATATATCCCAGGCGGGCGTTGAACTGGTTCAGTTCCCTCAGTGAGGCTCCAAGACCAGGTATAACATTGTAGGAATAGGTTCCGGCACCCGGTCCGCTGTAGGCAGCTTCATTATGCGCCGGTCCTGCAGGTTCCTGTTGACGAAAGTAGGCAAACTTCAGGTTCAGCCTGTCGGAAGCATCGTAATCAAACTTGATTCCCATGTTGTAATCATCTTCCAGGCCAACATAATAGGGAGTTAAAAACCACCAGCTGTGTGAGTTAAATGTCAGGTTTCCAAAAGGAACCTGGGTAACTCCAAGCTGCATGTTAAGGTCATCGGAAAAGTCATATCCCAGATAACCATGATGGATAAAGTGGGTGTTAAAGGTAGGGTAAAAACGGTATTCAAAATTTAAAGTAACACCGCTATAACTGGCTGCCACATTCAATCTCCAGGTGTCCCATGTGGCATAAGTGCTGGTAGCCGTAGGGTCTGACTCATAATGCTGGCTTACCACGTTGTAACGCACCGCACCCCCAATGTTTAAAAAATCCTCATTGTCTTCCTGCGCAAATGCTGCAGAAGACCCAATTCCACTCATCAAGAAAACAAACGAAAAAAACAGCGTAATGTTTCTGTACTTCATAATATAACAGTTTGGTTAATAATTATTTAATAAAAATTGGATATAAAGAATCTTCAGTTTTTTATATCCGGTATTTTTGAAAAAGATTGTTTTAAAAAGGCATTTTTAAAAAAATTAAAAATGATGGTCAACGCGGAGGCGTTTTTTGACGGACATTTACAAATCTACGAAATGTTTACCCCTTATCCAAATTGGATTTTGGCTTAAAGTGTACCAAAGGGGGAATAGCTTTTTTTGGCTAGAATCTGTAGCCCTTGTTATTGCTTGCACAGCAGAATAAGCAGGGCGCGTATTTTGTTTTTTCACTTAATTCACTAATAAAAAGTGAAAACTTCCGGCTTTTGTTCAATGTTAAGCCCAAAATTTATTGGAAAGAGGAAAACCCACCAAAGAGAAAAATCAGGTTTTAAAAGGCAGGATATCCATAGGAGTGATTTTTTCAGGTGTTACTTTTACCTGGAAAGGGATAATCTCAAGGCCTGCGCGTGCAACTCCTTTTAATGCGGAAGAGTATTCCGGATCGATATGGGAAGCGGGGGAGAAGCTATTTACATCGGTTCGCTGAACCAGATAAAGCATAACTGCCCGCATTCCTTCTTTTTTAACTTTTTCCAGGGTTTTCAGGTGCTTCAGTCCGCGGGAGGTTACAGCATCCGGAAACATGGCCACCCCGTTTTCGTTGAGGGTTACATTTTTTACTTCAATAAAACAGCTTTCCTCAGAGTTTGAAGCGAAGATATCAAAGCGGCTGTCATCATATTTAACTTCCCTTCGAATGTTGTTGTAACCCTCCAGCCCTGGAATGGCATTTTGCCTCATGGCCTCTGCTGCAAAAATATTGGGTATGGAAGTATTGATGCCCACCCATGAATTGTTGATTTTGATCATTTCCCATGTGAAGCGGGTTTTTCGCTTAGGGTCTTTTGCCGGTGAAAGGTAAACTTCTGCATTCTCTTCCAGGCAGGATTTCAGGCTTCCGGAGTTGGGACAATGGGCAGTGATCACCTGCCCATTGTCCAGCTTTACCTCCACAAGAAAACGTTTGTAGCGCTTGATGAACCTTCCGTGTGTTAAATTCCGGAATTCAATCATTCTGCATCCTTTTCCTTATTTTTTACATAGCGGTCAAACCATTCCAGCCATTCCCAATGCATGTGAAGGACTGACTCCCTGGCCCGGTAGCCATGACTTTCGTGGGGCAGCATGACCAGCCTCACCGTGGCTCCATGTCCTCTCAGGGCATCGTAATACCGCTCGCTTTGCATGGGAAATGTTCCTGCATTGTTGTCATCAGCTCCATGTATAAGCAACATGGGAGACTCCATTTTGTCGGCATGCATAAAAGGCGACATGGTATTGTAGACTTCGGGAGCCTGCCAGTAAGTGCGCTCTTCAAACTGAAAACCAAACGGGGTAAGGGTTCTGTTAAAAGCCCCGCTTCTTGCTACTCCGGCTGCAAACAGGTCGCTGTGCGAAAGCAGGTTAGCGGTCATAAAGGCACCGTATGAATGCCCGGACACCCCAACCCGCTCAGGGTCTGTAACGCCCATTTCTACAAGTTTGTTTATGGCCGCTTCGGCGTTGGCAACCACCTGCTCCACGAAAGTATCATTGGGTTCTTCATCATCTTCTCCCACAATTGGGAAGCTGGCATTGTTAAGCACGGCATATCCCTGTGTGACCAGCATAATCGGAGAGGTGGCACCCACCCTTGTATAGGTATAGGGCGAACCGGTAACCTGTCCGGCCCCGTCAGCACTGATAAACTCCCTTGGATAAGCCCAAAGGATTGTGGGAAGGGGTTCATCCACACCCACTTCGTATCCTTCGGGAAGGTATAAGCGCCCGTTAAGGGGAATACCATCTTCACGCTCGTAATGGACCATTTCATTATGGACATTTCTCAACTGCGGGAAAGGGTCTGGCAGATCGGTGATTTGGCTCAGGCGATCGCGCCGGAGGTTGCGCATGTAGTAATTAGGATGCACTTCCCTCGACTCTCTTCTTGTAATCACCAGTCCCCTGTCGGGGTTTACAAGGCTCACCGGGGTTTCATAATACGGAGATTCGCTTCTCCAAAGTCGGTTGGTTTGTTGGTTGCGCAGGTCATATTCATCCACAAACGGACGATTGCCTTCGGGGGAAGCCCCCTGTCCGAACAGGAACAATTTACGGCCTCTGCGGTCGAACTGCAGCACACTCTTCCCGTAATCATTGGTGGTGGTCTGGAAGTTCCCGGGGTCGTTGTATCGGTCTTCCACCGATCGGTCGAAGATCACCTGCATTTCCTGCTGTGCATCTGTCGGATGGAATTTGCTGGTGATGGAACGGCGGGTGCGCCTCCAAAACTCATTGACCAGTGCCAGGTCATCTTTTCCCCAGGTAATTCCAGAATATCGTAATTCTGTCTTCAGCAGTGGAGTAGGTTCACCATCGAAAGGAGCGTCCAGAAAGAATAACTGGTCGCGGTGATCCACTTCTTTTGCCGGGTCTCCTCCGTCAAGCGCCTCAACCCAATACAATGTAGCGGGAACATCAGCCCTCCATGTGTAGTTCCGGGGACCTTCCCTGACAGCACCGAATCCCTGGGGGAGGTCATCTGAAAGCGGTATGTCAGCCATAAGTTGCACCAGGTTTCCATCGGTGTCTATTACTTCAAACCGCTGCGGGAAGCGGGTGTAAGGAACAATGTAGGAGTAAGGTTTTTGTATACGGTTAACCAGCAGGTAGTTTCCATCGGGAGAGTCACTGAAATACCAGATAACCCCCGGCTCACCGATCTTCCGGGCACTTCCTGCCAGATCCACTTTGTACAACTGTGAGGTGGCATAATGATCAAATATGTCTTCATCGTAACGGTCGGTGATGAGGTCCTGGAAGGTACGCACGGCAGCCCTTCTTCCAATATTTTCCTGGATAACCGGCCCATCAGCCACCATAGGGCGGGTGGGGGCTTCACCACGATCCTCCGGAACGGCGGTGTAAATAATGGTCTTGCTGTCAGAAAGCCAGCTCAGGGCATTACCCATCACATCATTTACTGCCGGTCCTTCCAGTTGTCGGGCCCTTGCTTCAGCCACCTCCAGCACCCAAAGTTCGATATCCATGGCTGTGGTGTGGGTAAATGCAATCCATTTGCCATCTGGAGACCAGCGTACATTTCGAATGCGGGGTGATTTGGGCAGGCCCTGGACAATGCGTTCATTGCTGCCGTCAATGTCCATCAGGCGAAGACCGATACTGTAGTTGTAGCGGCTGGGCCCATTGGTCATGGGATCGATACGGATGCCTCCCAGGCGCAATTCTTCAATGGCCAGCATGTCGATGGATGGCAATTCCGGTCTTTCCATCAGTAAAATTAGGTCCTTGCCAGGGCTCAGATTCATGGAAGGAGTGGCCGGGGCATCCACCAGTTCTATGATCTCAGCCGGCGGCTCCTGGTAAACGGTTTCATCCTGGGCAGATAAGCAGAAGCTTCCCAGGGCAAAAAATGAAATTAATAGCAAAGCATGTTTATTCATCAGATTGTTTTTGAGTTAATATTTGGTTTGGAAAAATAGACAGAAAAGTTTAAAATCCGTATAAAAATAATCATAAAATTTTATAATCCCCTGTTAAACAAAGGTCTTAGCAGCCAAACCCAGAAGGTGGCAATAACAAACGAAATCACCGTTCCCCAGGCCAGGCCCATTGAGGAGAAAAGCAAGCCGGCAAAATAAGCATAAACGACAATATTTGTGGATGCCAGAAGCATGATCTTGCCCAGGGCTCTTGCAAATCCGGGGCCTGCTGACAAAGTGAGGATCACCATGGAAGAAAGCATTACTGCCGGGAAACTGGAAAAAAGCCCGGTCCAGAATGCCGAGCCGGTTTGACCCACAAAAACCGCAGTGCCTACTACACTGCCGGCAAAAAGGGCACGGAGCAATACCTGCTTTAAAGAGTATTTCTTCCCGGTCTTTCCCAGGGAAGGGATCTTCAACACTTTTTCTGCCAGCAGATAGGTTCCTACCGAAACGGTAAAGTAAATAATGGTCCAGGTAATGCGGCTGGTATCCTGGAAAAAGGAAGAAAAAATCGCAAGTACCAGCCAAACCCCAAGCCCGCCGGTAAGGGCAATGCCGATACCTTTTGGAATAAGGGTTACATAAGTAAATAAAAACAGGGTGCTAAGGGTCATTCCCAGTGGAACGGTAATGGCAGCGCTGCTGGCGAATTCAGGTGTCTGGGTTAAGCCGACAAACAAAAGGGAAACCAGAATGGTAGAAGGAAGGTTGCTTATCATCCCGCCTAGTTTTGAACCCACTTTTTCAGAAATAAGGGTGGCAGCACTGATCCAAATGCCTGCAACAACAATCGACAACAATAATTGCTGAACAAAAAGAGAAGTCATATTTTTTTATTTGGCCCACAAATATATGTTTTTTCTTTTCCAAAAAATCTTTGCCCGGAAAAAAATCCCGGGAGAAATCCCTCACAAATGAACACTTCAAAAATAAAATAATGCAAAGGACTTTGACTTTCTCAAAGATGTTTTAGCTGTGTAAGCTTATTTTTTGAGGCGGGCTTTTTTTATCATGGAGAATTTACTATTTTGCAAACCATGATAAAAAACCCTGCTTTTTCTGTTTGTGGTTTTTGTTTTTTGAAAATCCATTTTTTTGATATATAATTGTTTCATTCACTCAAAACTCAAATAAAAAAATGAAAAAAGATACACCCATACCCTTTGATGCAGTTGAAGAGCAGATAAAGCAGATGAACCTTTCCAGCGTTGGCAAAGCGTCCATTCGGGAGATAAAAAGGCTGGTAGACAATATCGAGAATGCCACCGGTGAACGCTACATCAGGATGGAAATGGGTATTCCTGGTCTTCCACCTTCGGAAATAGGCATGCAGGCAGAAATAGAAGCACTGAAAAAAGGGGTTGCGGCTATTTATCCTGATATTGACGGAATACAGGGCCTGAAGAAAGAGATATCCCGTTTTGTGAAATTATTCATGGGTATAGAAGTGCATCCCAGGGGTTGTCTGCCAACGGTTGGCTCTATGCAGGGAAGCTTTGCAGCTTTTCTGACTGCCACGCGCATGCATGAGGAGAAAGACACCATTTTATTTATTGACCCGGGATTTCCTGTACATAAGCAGCAGTGCAGGGTGCAGGGAACCCCGTTTGAGAGCTTCGATGTTTACAATTACCGCGGCGAAAAATTGAGGGAAAAACTCGAAGAACATCTTTCCAAAGGAAATATCGCAGGCTTGCTTTATTCCAACCCCAACAATCCTTCATGGATTTGTTTTACCGAAACCGAGCTGAAGATAATTGGGGAGCTGGCCAACAAATACAATGTGGTGGTTATGGAAGACCTGGCTTATTTTGGCATGGACTTCCGGGAAGATTTTTCCAAACCCGGGCAACCGCCTTATCAGCCATCGGTTGCCAACCATACCGACAATTACATCCTGCTTATTTCCAGTTCCAAGGCTTTCAGTTATGCCGGGCAACGTATCGGGATGATGGTTATTTCTGATAAATTATTTGAAACCAAAGCCAAAGGTCTTTTGCGTTATTACGGTTCTGATAAATTCGGGCACTCTATGGTGTTTGGAACCATGTATGCACTGAGTTCCGGAACCTCCCATACTCCTCAGTATGCCCTGGAGGCCATGCTGAAAGCTGCCAACGACGGGAAGTTCAACTTTCTGGAAGTGGTGAAAGAATATGGTGAAAAAGCAAAGATCATGAAGCGTTTATTTACCGATAACGGTTTTCAAATTGTTTACGACAAAGATGAGGACAAGCCCCTTGCCGACGGTTTTTACTTCACCATATCTTATCCCGGCTTCTCGGGTGAAGAACTGATTGAAGCTTTGGTTTATTATGGCATCAGCGCCATTTCCCTGGCCATTACCGGAAGCGAGCGCACCGAGGGTTTGCGTGCTTGTGTTTCCCTTGTAAGCCGGGACCAGTTTCCCGACCTGGAATACAGGGTGAAGAAGTTTCATGAGCATCATCCGGTAAAATAATTTACCGGAAAATTTGCCGGATTTGATGTTTTGTCTATCTTTGCACTCTCAAAAAAATCGCTCTTTTTCTGATTAAAAAGAAAAGCAGGCCGGAAACGGGTAATTGCCTTTCAACAGGCAGGTAAGGCTGAAACCAGTCCCGCACATGCGGGGCTAAACAGCCGTACTCGTTTTCTCTGATTTTTTTTTGAAAAAGTTCTTATAAATAATCCACGGAGAGGTGGGTGAGTGGCTGAAACCAGTCCCGTATGTACGGGACTAAACAGCCGTACTCATTTTCTCTGATATTTTTGAAAAAGTTCTTATAAATAACCCACGGAGAGGTGGGTGAGTGGCTGAAACCAGTCCCGTATGTACGGGACTAAACAGCCGTACTCGTTTTC
>SLRE01000245.1 GCA_007131125.1 Bacteroidales bacterium
TGGGGGAACTAATGTTCCCGTAAGATGAGGGATTGCTGTTGGGGTCGGTATTGGCCCCTGCACAAACGGGGTACATTTTCTGGGGATGCCCCACATTGATCTGATTTCCGGAGGAAGCCACTTCTTTATGCACATGGTATACAATCAGTCCCTGACCGGGGATTGCGGCATCAAACCCGATCTGATGACGATTTTCCAAAAGGTAATACTCCCCCGGAGTATTGGTGTTGATCCGGTAAAAGCTGTCGTAGTATTCCACGGCATTGTTCATGGTAATATGGTCAGGCTGGTTCAACAGGGTAGGTGTTGCCCAGTTGTATAGGTAAGTTTTGGTATATGCATTGTGGTGTGCCGGAGTGGCTCCTCCGTTGTTCCAGGTTCCGCCGGCCATCATGTCCCAGCTTCCGGTACCGGTAAACTGTCCGCCAGACCCGCTACCATCGGTATCGTAAAAATCGGGTGCGCCCAAAACGTGGCCGAACTCGTGGCCAATCACCCCAATGCGCGTGATATTGTTTCCGGAGTTGCCCCTGAGTTCGGGAGAGCAGGCGTATCTGCTGATCCAGACCCCATCCAGTTGAACCGGATCGATGCTCCAGGCGTGAGACCAGATGGTATTGGGCCCGCCCCCGGCTTCTTCCCCATATCCAGCAAAGATCATGTAAACCCCGTCGACCCATCCGTCACCGCTGTTGTCATAATCGGAATAGTCCACATCCGGATCGGCCAGATGAACCGCTTCGGTGACCAGTTCCCTGGCACCTGCCCAGGTTGAGCCGTAATGGGCCATGTTGTATTGGGCGGTATAAGGCCCCACCACATCAACGGTAAGGTCAAACAACCCATAGGAGTTTTCAAGGTAATAATCTTTAACGCTTCCGGTGGCCCCACCCACGGTATAATTGATCTGGTTAAACAGGTCGTGAAATTCCTGCTGGGTTTTGGAAAACGCCAGGTCCTGGTAATCCATGAGGATGCAGATCAGGGTGCGTTCACCGGTGGAGGGAAACGAACGGGAAAGCTCCTCGGATCGCATTTTCCATACCGCTTTTTTCATTTCTACCTGTCGTGGGCTGTAAAACAGGCCTTTGGGTATATCTTTCAAAAGCTCCTTCTCATCCTGGCCCCGCTTTTCAACATCCGAAACCCGCACTCCCGAAAAGGTAAGGTCTCCTTTTTCATCTTTAACGGCATATTCATAAAACCCTTCACCGGTGACAAGGACGGTGTACCCGTCGGGGGTTTCGGCCCAGTTCACCTTTTCATCCCCTTTCAGCAATATGGTAATGAGGCTGCCATCGGCCTGCCTGAACTCAATGGGGTTGGGGTAGGCCGGCACTGCATGCAGTTGCTGGTTAAGGCCAGGCAGGGAAAAGAGCAGCACAAAAAGAGTAAGGGTTTTCAGAAAAACTTTTTTTGAAAAGCAAAGGGGGTAAAAAATTCGCATAGGATATGGGTTGTTTTGGTTTAATCTTCTATATTGTTTGGATTGTCATTTTTGGTCAATGGATTCCAGCAGTTGTTTTTCCTCACTGCTGCGGTCTTCGGGATTACGGGCAATTATCCCGGTAGTTTCCAGGGCATTGTCAGGTCCTTTGGAAGCATACTCATAAAACCCTTCCTGATTCATCAGCAGGTAATAGCCATCAGTGGTTTTGGCCACATGTCCGTGCTCATCTCCCCTCAGAAAGATTTTCAGCACATAGTCATCCGGCAACCGGTAATCAATGGTGTCGGGATAGGCAGGCACTCCTGAAGGAGGTCCGTTCCCTGGTGAAAAGTCATTTGCGGGCGGGGTGACGGGAGATGGTTCCATGCATTCTTCCTGGTTCACTTTCTTGGAAGGCTGGCAGGATGGGAGGTAAAACAGAAAAACCCAGGCAATGAAAAAGGAAAATAAAAGCAACAATTTACGGTTAGCAAAAGTTTTTGGCATCTGCTTCTGTTTGAATTCAGGCATAAAAATACGGTTTTTTTTAAAACCACCTATCAATCAGGAGGGTAAAGTTTCTGACCCCGGTTTTATTTTTGGAAAAACAATTGAGATCCCTGACGAAAGAGAATATAAGAACTATTCCAATACTCAAACAGGTTTTGCCAGGCCAAGACCAAAGAAAACTACCGGAGTTTCAATTAATTGTTTGAAAAATAAGGGCTGGCACTTATGAAATTTGCCATAAATACTCATCAGCACTTATTGATTGGCATTCATGGGTTCCATAGCTTTGTCATACATAATATTCAAGAAAACAACCCGGTTTATTTCATCTAAACTCATTCACAAAATTCATTCTTATGAAAATAAATCTATCCCTTACAATTGCTGTTCTTTTTTGTTTTTTTTCTTCTCCGGCAAAATTATCTGCACAGGAGGCGGTTGTTTCCGCGGGCTCTTATTTTGAAACCGATTCAAAATCCATAAGCTGGTCATTGGGAGAAACAGTTATTGAAACCTTTATTGGGGAGGACTATGTTTTAACACAAGGATTCCAGCAAAGTAGTTTAATCATAGTTTCTGTGGAGGACCATGCTGATTCTGATCTTCAGATAGCCGTTTACCCCAATCCTACAACCAGTTATCTGCAGGTAAGTATTCCAGGGGAGCTTCCTTCCAAGGCTTCATTCCGGCTGTATGACTTTTCGGGTCGTTTAATAATGGAAGGCGACCTCCAAAACAACAGCCCAATTTCATTTACCTCTTTTGATTCCGGAATGTACCTGCTGAAGGTTTTTATTGACAATCAAAAAATTAAAACCTTTAAAGTTTTTAAACAATAAATCAAGAAATTAACAAACCTAAAA
>SLRE01000209.1 GCA_007131125.1 Bacteroidales bacterium
CCGCAAAGAGCCGCGCCTGTGGCCCATCCCAGATCGCGAAGGCGAAATCCCCGATCAGGTGTTCAGCGCAATGCAACCCCCACACTCGGTAGGCGGCAAGAATGATCTCTGAATCGGACGGGGCTTCCACCCGCAATTCGCCTGCCTGCCGCAAGGCTGGGACGAGTTCTGAACGATTGTCGATGCGGGCGTCGGCGACTAGCACCTCGCCTTGGCTGGAAAGCGGCTGACTGGCCCCTGCCGATTCCGGATCCAGCTGCAAGGACAGGAGCCCGAGCCCCACGCTGCCGTCACGCCAGTAGCCTATGCCGTCAGGACCACGATGCGCGGCGGCCCGCGCCATACGCTGGAGAAGCGCCTCCTCGGCCGGCGCCCCCGTCCAGTTCACGATTCCCAGGATTCCGCTCATTCAGTTCCCGACTCGACTCTTCGCGCTGGATCTTTACCATTCGCGAATACCGAGATCGTCAAGGCGCCCATCCCATCTGTCAATCAGACCGAAATCGGTGTTGGCTGCATTGCGCCGCATCGAGCCCGCGAGGCATGACCGAACCCTGGTTCAAGCAACATTGTTGACGCGTCCTTCCCTAAAGCATCATCTTTGCAGTAACGAAGTGCATCCGCTTCTTTGCAGCGATACCGTGGGGTTTGAACTTAAGTATGCGGTTTCCATACCGATGAGTGCGCGAACCCCCCAAGCCTTTGGCCTGATGATCGATCCAGAGCGGCTACTTCCCGCGGATCGGTATCCCTTCGGTGCGGCATCGGAACTGCAACAGGATGCCGAAGGGGCACGGGGACAGCGGGTGCTGGCCCTGGCGCGCGCCCTTGCCTCAAGCCCGGTCTGGCAGGAGATGGACGAGGCTGTTCTGGTCGTCTGCGCCCATCCCCCGGAAGCGATCGCTTTTCTCGGAAACTTCTCCGACGCAGAGGCGGCGCGCCTGCGGTGGCTGCCGGTTCAGTTGCAGACCGAACTCCCCTACTTCCACTACGTGTCCTGGCAACAGGCCGAGGCGGACGTCGAGGAACTGGCCAGCCGACTCGTGGCGCGCTTTGGCCGCGAGGAGATTCGCCAGATGCGCTTCGTCGGGATTCCCCGCGGCGGCCTCATCGTGCTGGGCATGCTCAGCTATGCCCTTGGGCTCGGCTCCGCCTGCCTCGATTCGGACGGGGCGAGTGATCGCCCGCTCGTTGTCGTCGATGACTGCGCGCTGTCCGGTCTGCGGTTCCGGGACTTCCTGCGCTCCCGTGCCACCGGTGGGGGCACGGTGGTTTTTGCCCACCTGTATTCCCATCCCGACCTGCGGTGCGAGGTCGAGCGACGGGAAGCGCAGGTGGTCGCGGCCGTGGCCGCGAGGGACTTGCGGGACGTGGCGCCCGAGATTTACGGGGAAGAACTCTCCACCTGGCGGGCCAGATGGAGAGAACGTGATGGCGACAGCGTGTACATGATCGGCCGCTTCGAACACCTCTCCTTCCCCTGGTCGGAACCTGACTTCACCTTCTGGGATGAAACCGAACAGAGGGCTCGCCTGGGATGGCGCCTCGTGCCACCGGAAGCCTGCCTGAAGAATCGGGCCACGGCTCCACAAGGCGCAGCACGGCTGCAGATCCAGCGGCCGGAACACGGGGCCATGCAGCTCGCCGCGGGAACCCTTTACGCTGAGATCGGTGACCAGGTACTGGTGGCAGAGCTTGAATCCGGACAGGTGATCTCTCTCGACGGGGTCGCAGTCGACCTCTGGCGGGAGTTCCTTCGCTGCCCGGACCCCGATGCCGCGCTGGATGCGGTGCAGGCGCGGTACGACGTTTCGCGCGAAGAACTGCAACGTGATGCCAGCGCGTTCCTGCAGGAGCTCTTAAGGCACGGCATCGCAAGCCGAATACCCATGCTGAACCCGTCTGATACCAACGGAACCCGGGATGCCTGAACCCACGACGCAGCCGCAGCAAAAGGAGAGGAAAGCGGTTGCCGAGCCCAGGAGCCTTCGGCGGTATCGAATCCTCGGGCTCACGGTGGAAACTGATTTCGTTTTCCAGACCCACCTGCACAGCACGACGAATTCGCCTGATCTGCGGTTCCGCTTGACCCAGGGACCAACGTCCCCAACTTGGCCTGTGCCGGAAACCCCCTCCTTTGAGAGCCCCATCCAACTCGACAGTGGGAAACCGTACCTATCCGTCCATCAGGGTGCCGGGGGCGATCTCCTGCGATTTTCCGAGGTCACCGACTTCTATCTGACCGACGACCAAATCCGGTGTCATCTTCTGGATCCGGAGTACGCCTTCATGGTCGAGGTCCACCTTCTGGGCAGCGTCCTGTCCTTCTGGCTGGAAAGGCGAGGGATCCCGGTCCTCCACGCTTCGGCAGTCTCGGTGGGTGATCGTGCGGTGGCATTCCTCGGCACGAACAAGGCCGGCAAGAGTTCTCTGTCCGTTTCCCTGATGCAGAGAGGCTATCCGCTGCTCTCGGATGACCTGGTGGGTCTGCAAGTCACGGATTCGGGTATCGAAGCCCGGCCAGGGTTCCCCAGCATGCGGATGTGGCCCGACCTCGCCCAGCACGTTGCTGGAGAGCACTGGGCGCAACTGCCGCTGGCTCACCCGCGTTTCGACAAGCGTCGCACGCCCGTGGGGCCAGAGGGTTTCGGGCAGTTCGTTGATGCAGCCCAGCCTGTTGCCTGTGTGTACCTGCCCGAGCGGGGCAGCGATGCGGGTGCCACATTGCAGATCCGTATCGAAGCGGTGTCCCCGGGCGAGGCCATCTTCGAGTTCCTGCGGGAATCCTTCC
>SLRE01000104.1 GCA_007131125.1 Bacteroidales bacterium
CAGGTGTGGCCCAGAAGTCAGCCATCCACGATGATCCTGATGCCACATACCGGCAGGCTCTGGACCTTTTTAACAAAGAAAAGTTTGGGGCGGCAAAAAAACTGTTTCTGGAAACAGTGGAAAACATTTCCGACCCACAATCCCTTGTCAGGGCTTCGGCTAAATTTTATGCAGGCCTTTGCGCTGCAGAGCTGTTCAATCCCGATGCCGAAAAACTGATCATGGATTACCTGAGGGCTCACCCCACCCATCCCGGGCAAAACCTGGCGAGGTTTCATATGGGAAGCCTGAAATACCGTGAAAGGGAATTTGAGGATGCCGTAAAATGGTTTGCTTCTGTTGACCGGGCAGTGATTGGAAATGAATATCGGGATGAATATCTCTTCAAAAAAGGCTACAGCCATTTTATGACTGAACAGCTACGACCGGCGCGGATGGCTTTTGCAGAGATCACCGACCCGGCCTCAGCCTATTTCAGCCCCGCCACCTATTATTATGGCCACATTGCATACCTTGAGGAAGATTATCAAACCGCCCTGACTTCCTTTGAAAAGCTGACCGGTGACCGCAGCTTCGGCCCTATAGTGCCTTATTACATTACCCACATTTATTTTTTGCAGCAAAAGTACGATGAGCTCATTGCTTATGCTACGCCCCTGCTGGAAGATGCAACACCTCGCAGGGCCCCCGAAATAGCCAAGCTCATCGGAGAAGCCTACTTCAACAAATCGGAGTTTGAGAAAGCCCTGCCCTACCTGGAAACCTTTATCAGCCAATCCCGGTCGAGGGTAACCCGGGACGATCATTACCAGATCGGTTTTGCCTATTTTACAACAAACAATTTTGAAGAAGCCGTAAAGCATTTCGAAAGGGTAACCGGTGAAGACGATGCATTGGCACAAAATGCCTGGTACCACCTGGCAGCAGCCTATATAGAAACCGGGCAAAAACGGTTTGCCCGCAATGCCTTTTCCAATGCCTATCAAATGGAGCATACCGAAAGCATTAGCCGGGATGCACTTTTTAACTATGCCAAACTTTCTTTTGAATTGTCATTGGATCCTTACAATGAGGCCATTTTATCTTTCCAGAAGTACATTGACCTTTATCCCGATTCGGAACGCACCGAAGATGCCTACCGCCACCTGGTGGACCTTTACCTGACCACCCGCAATTACAAAGACGCCCTTTCTTCCATCGAACAAATACCCATAACCACAACCCGCTTGCGTGAGGCTTTTCAGCGCGTTGCATATTACCGGGGTATTGAGCTGTTTAACAACGGGAATTTCCAGGGGGCGATCGACCACTTCCAAAAGTCCAGGAAATATCCCGAAAGCCGGGCCATCAATGCAGGAAGCCTTTACTGGGAAGGAGAAGCCTATTACCGTTTGGAAAGATTTGATGAGGCCATTACAGCCCATGAAAAATTCCTGATCACCCCGGGTGCCTTTACATTGAGGGAGTATAACCGGGCCAATTATTCCATTGGATATGCCAACTTTAAAAAGCAGAACTACAACCGCGCAATTACCGCATTTCGAAAATTCATATCCGATCGCAATGAGGAAAAAAAGCTGATCAATGACGCTTACCTTCGAATTGCCGACAGCTATTTCATCACCAAAGACTACTCTGCTTCCCTTGATTATTACAACCGGGCCATCAATGCCGGCCTCATCGACACGGATTATGCAGTGTTTCAGAAAGGGTTGGTTTACGGAGTGAAAGGCCGCTTCGAAAACAAGGTCAGCTCTATGGAGGATCTGCTCCGCAACCACCCCCGGTCTTCGTTTATTGACGATGCCAAATATGAGCTGGGCAATACATGGCTTGTCCTGGACAACAGCCGTCAGGCATTGAGCTATTTCAACAGGGTTATAGAAGAGCACCCCAACAGCAGTTATGTAAAAAGCGCCATGCTTAAAACCGGACTGATCCATTACAATGAAAATGAGGATGAGAAGGCCCTGGCCGTTTTTAAATCGGTTGTGGATAAGTATCCCGGCACATCCGAATCACAGGAAGCTTTGGTTACCATTCGCAACATATACGTGAGTCTTGACCGGGTAGATGATTTTGTTGAGTTTTCGCGCGACCTTGGTTTTGCAGACATCACTACCGCCCAGCAGGACTCCCTTTCTTATATGGCCGCCGAAAACCGTTACATGCAGGGAGATTGCGAAAATGCCGTAAAAAGTTTTACCAACTACCTCGACCGTTACCCAGATGGCATTTTTGCCCTGAATGCTCATTTTTATAAGGCAGAGTGTGAATTTCGCAGTGAAGAATACCGTCAGGCCCTGACTGGTTATGAATATGTCATTTCCAGGCCAAAGTCAAAATTTACGGAAAACTCACTGATGAGGGCTTCGGGCATTACTTTCCGTCTTGGACAATACGAAAGGGCATATGATTTATACCGCGAGCTGGAAGAAGTGGCAGAGTTTCGAAACAACCTCTTACAGGCACGCATCGGATCCATGCGCAGTCTTTTCAGGCTGGAGCGCTTCGCTGAAGTGGGTGAGGCTGCCGATGCCGTGGTTTCCATGGAAAGAACCCCCCAGGAAGTGGTGCAGGAGGCCCACCTCTTGAAAGGCAAATCGGCCATAAAAACCGGAAATAATGAACAGGCCCGCCAGGCCCTTCAAAAAGCACTGGACATGAGCAGCAACCAGATGGCTGCTGAAGCCAAATACAACCTTGCACTCATTGAGTTCAGGGAGGGTAATTATGAAAAGTCTGAAGAAATCATTTTCGACTTTATCAACAAAATGG
>SLRE01000005.1 GCA_007131125.1 Bacteroidales bacterium
CACAAAAGATTTGACATACGCGGAGTTCAGTTTCACCCGGAAAGCATCATGACCCGGGTCGGGTCCAGAATTCTGAAAAACTGGGTTGAAAAAAGCCATGAAACCGAAAGCAAGGAAAGACCGGCTGCGCTTAAAGGGGCAGGAATAAAATAGATCTCCTTTTTTCCCGAATACACTTTAACCCTGGTAATAAATCCTTTTCACCCTTTGGCTAACCGAGGTGAACACCTCATAAGGTATGGTTCCCAGCTGACTTGCTATTTCTGAAGGAGGCAGTTTGCTGCCAAAAATGATCACCTCATCCCCTTCTTTAATTTTCATCCCTGTTACATCCACAGCGCACATGTCCATGCTGATGTTTCCCACAATTGGCACTTTCCTGTCTTTGACCAGAAGGTGACCCCTACCGTTGCCAAGGCGCCGGTTCAGCCCGTCGGCATAGCCCACCGGCACAATGGCAATTTCCATATTTTCACGGGCCTTTGCACTGCGGTTATAACCAATGGTTTCTCCTTTGCTGACGGTTTTAACCTGTGAAACCACCGACCTGAAAGTACTCACAGGCTGCAACAAACCTTTGATCTCTTCATCGTGGCTTTCTCCATACAACCCTATCCCGGCCCTTACCATATCAAAATGGGCTTGGGGAAACCTGCTGATGGCTGCCGAATTACACATGTGCCGGACAAAGGTGTAGCCAAGCTCCTTTTCAAGTTTCTCGCAAAGCTCTTTAAACAAACTGATTTGCCCCAAAGAAAATTCATCATGGGAGGGGTCATCACTGGCGGCAAAATGAGAAAAAACTGAAGCCACGCAAAGTACGGGAGTTTTCTTAATAAAGGCCACCAATTCATCTAGTTGAGCCGGGAGAAAACCAAGACGATGCATACCGGTATCCAGCTTGAGATGAATGTTGAGCGGAGAATTTTCATTTATCCCGGGAAAGGAATCCATCGCCTGCGCGAGTTTTCTCAAAAGGTTCATACCATAAACCTCGGGTTCCAGGTTGTATTCCAGAAGGGTTTCATAGGTGCGTATTTCGGGGTTCATGACAACAATGGGCAAATGCACCCCGCCTTTTCTCAGGGCTTTTCCTTCGTCGGCATAGGCCACAGCCAGGTAATCGACATGGTGGTACTGCAACATGGTGGCAATTTCAACACTTCCGCTTCCATAGGAAAAAGCCTTGACCACCCCCATGGTTTTTACATTGGGCTTTAACAGTGACCTGAAGACATTGAAATTGTGAACCAATGCGTCCAGGTTAATTTCCAGAACGGTTTGGTGGTCTTTTTGCTGCAGGATGTCGCTGATCTTCTCGAATTCGAAAAACCTTGATCCCTTAAGCAAAATGATCTCACGGGCAAAAGAAGTAAGATCAGGCGATTTTAAGAATGCCTCAGTTGAAGGAAAGAATTTCGCCTTCTCATTAAATTGCGAAGCCTGCGCACTGATACCCGGACCAATACCGATCAGCCTGTTTACCTTTTTCGATTTTACCAGTGATGCCACCTCACGGTAGAGGATGTCCTCACTAAGCCCGGTCTGGAAAATGTCTGAAAGGATAAGGGTGGTTGGGCGGCCGGCAGACTGGCTGCTCATAAAATCCAGGGCAATGGCAAGGGAGCTCAGGTCGGAGTTGTAACTGTCATTGATAACCGTACACCCATTGACCCCTTCTTTCATCTCCAGGCGCATGGCCACGGGCTGCAATTGCTTCATTTTTTGGTTCACCCGCTCTGGGTTAATTCCAATGAGCAAGCTAAACGCCAGGCAGTGCAGGGCATTCTCTACCGATGCCTCGTCACTGAAAGGAATATTTATCTGGAAGGCCTGCTTATGAAAAAGAACATTTGCAGTAGTTCCTTCACGGGTTTTTTCAAGGTTCAACACCTGCAGGTTGGCCTTTTGATTTTGGCCCCAGCAAAACAAACCCACTTCGGGATGTGATGTGGACCACTGCTTAACCTCACGATGGATTTCTTTGTGATCCATGCAATACACCAGGGTTTTGCACTTGTCGAATAGTTTTAATTTTTCACGGATTTTCTGTTCCCTGGAAGTAAAGCCTTCGTCGTGGGCCGGACCGATATTGGAAAAAATCCCGATATCCGGATCAATGATTTCCCGGAGTTTTTCCATTTCTCCCGGCAGGGAAATGCCTGCCTCAAAAATCCCCAGTTGGTGCTCAGGTCCCATTTGCCAGACCGATAAAGGCACCCCGATCTGTGAGTTGTAGCTTTTGGGGTTGCGCACGATAAAAAAATCTTCGGCCAGGAGTTGAAAGAGCCATTCCTTAATAATGGTTTTGCCATTGCTTCCGGTAATGCCTGCCACCGGGAAGGAAAAAGCAGAACGATGGAATTCGGTAAGTTTTTGCAGGGCTTCAAGAGGGTGTGACACCAAAATAAAACCTGCTTCAGGAAACGACTTCTTTATTTGGCCCTCAAAAGCTTTTTCAACCACGAAAAAACGGACTCCCTTTTCATACAAGGGTTTTATAAAGAGGTGCCCGTCGTTTTTGGCTGTTTTTATGGCAAAAAAAAGGGTTTGCCGGGGGGCCAGCAATAAGCGGCTGTCGGTAAGCAAATGCTTTACCAAACCATCAGCACCGGAATGCCCAATACATTCTCCTCCTGTAATTTCACAAACTTTTTCAAAGGTATAGCCGCGCTCAACATCCATAAAGGTTTGTTTTAATCCCTTTAACCCTGGTCTTCCGGAAGGTTTTTCAGGTCGTTCCGGTCCCGGTCATTGTCTTCATCGA
>SLRE01000159.1 GCA_007131125.1 Bacteroidales bacterium
ACGGGCCGCTTCCGACACAAACTGGTCCTTTGGCTGTTCGATCTGGTCGACGACGCGATCGAGCGCCCCCGTCGCCGCATCCGGGTGGTGCCGCGCGATGTATTCGCGAAGGGCGTCGGCAAAGAGCTGGCTATGGGACATGTTGCTCCTACGTGCCAGCGTCTCTGCTTGTTCGAACAGGTCATCCCCAACCGCCCTCACGAACCACCTTCTTCGCGAATTCGATACCCCATCGCCCGATAGCCCTTGAGCCTGCGACGGTGTGATGCGGCAAGTACCGGCACCCGGACGTCGGCATAATCGTAGACCCTGACTTCGTCCTTCGCCTCGTAGCGGCGGTGCAGACGACCGACGTACTGTTGCACGACTCCTTTCCACGAAACCGGAAACGCGAGAAACAGCGTGTCGAGACGAGGGAAATCGAATCCTTCTCCGATGTACTTATCCGTCGCCAACAGGGCGACCGATTCATCGGGGCCGACCGCCGAAAGCCTTTCGATTGTTTCTTTGGTCCGCTTCTTTCCCATGCCGCCGGTGAGCACATGGCAATGATCGATGCGAGCTTCGAGGAGTTCTCGCAACAGCTCCAGATGACGTTTGCGCTCCGACAACAACAGTGGAAATCTTCCATGCGAACAGCAATGCACAACGTCATCGGCGATCATCCTGTTCCGCTCACTCGACTCGACAAGCGTCTCGTAAATCTCGTAAATCGCTTTGTGCTGCGCATCGGGAATATCCATAGCGGTCGGACGCACGACGACGCTGTGCTCGAAGCCGTGACTTCTCGAGTTGGCCCGTTCCCCAAAACGGCACCGGATCGGACCGCACTGCATATGGATGATGGGATGCCGGCCGTCCTGTCGTACCGGAGTTGCCGTGAGACCGAGTACGTACCGGGCGCGGACCTGCTTCATAACCTGCTCGAAACTGAATGCCGATAGATGATGGCATTCGTCGACCACGACATGTCCGTACGACGCGACCAGATCGTTGACCGCTCCACCACGGAACAGACTCTGAAACATCCCGATGTCGATTGTCCCGGTTGCTCTCCTGCCGTTCGGCCCGAGAATGACGACCTTGTCCTCCGGAAGACCGAGGAACTCCATAACCCGTTCTCTCCACTGTTCAGCGATCCGACGGCGGTGCACGAGAATCAAGGTGTTCGCCCTCCGAGCCGAAATTGCCGCTGCGGCTACGACAGTCTTCCCGAACGCGGTCGGCGCACAGAGAACGCCCGTCTCCTCCTTCAGAAGCGATTCGAGTGCGTACGCCTGACTTTCGTCCAACTCGGCAAGGACCGGCACGTCGATCGGCATGCCATCAGTACGCTCATCGGCAACGTCGAGCTCAACGGAGAGTTTCGGAAAGCAGTTGCTTCGCTTTATCCTCGCAACCACGCGGAAGTCCGATGTACTCCGGGAAATCCTCCGCGCATGCTATCACCCGTGCTTTATCACGCACCGACATTCGCATCTTCTGCGCTCGATAGAATTCAGGATTCGCGAAGGCCGCAAGCGACCGCAAACGGTTCAATACCGGCGGCGGCAGGTCATTCTTCGTCACGTAGAAGAGATTCGAGCGCACCGCCCGTACCTTCTCCGGCAGATTGGATCGAAGCTCGTCTGTAATGGGAACACTCCCGGAAGGTAAACGCATCCATGGGAGCTCGCCTGCAGACGGATAATCCCGGTCTTCCGATCCCGAAAGGTCGGGCTGTTGAAGAACTTGACCGAGCGGATGCTCAAGTTCTCGTCGCAGCCTATCGACGTCATGCGCGGATAGACGCACCACATTCGCAAGGACCTCCCACTGATCGGCATACGGCTCTCCGCGGTCGTCGAGGAACGCGGTGTTACCGTAGGAACGCGCGGACTTCTGCAACGGCAGTGCGATGAGGTTTCCGAAGCCGGCCTTCGGTAGCGTATCCTGATTCGGGAAGAGGCGGTCGAACGATTCGAATCGCAACGGGTATCGACCTTCGGATGCGTGGGCAAGAATCGTGCAGCCGAAGTCGCGCGCGGGCGCCGCCGGGACCGGCTCCGCGAAAAAGTGCCATACATGAGCCCCGTTGCCCGAACGCGAGCGCTCGCGATACGCTGGAATCCCGTGCTCGGAGCAGACATTCATGTACCGGGCGGAATCCTCAAGCCACCGCTCGCCGTCGAAATCGAGGGCAAGCAGACAACACGACTCGTCGCGCCGCAACGGATAAACACCGACGACCGCCCGCCCGGCGAGGTGCTCCCGGACTACCTCCCTTGTGAGCGGCAGAAACCGTTTCTCCCCGAGGGCCCGACACGCCTCCCTCGGTCGTCGGCAGATGGACGTGTCGCTGTCGTGAATGTGCGCAGGACTATAGCCCGGTTCGCCGGACCGGCTTTCCCACCGCAGCGCGTAGACATCGGCTCGGCCGACGAAGAGTCGATAGAAGATTTCTATCTTCTCCTCGGGGGACCGAGTCTCGGAACCGGTGAGCCGGGCCGAAATGCGAGCACCGCCGCCGGCTGCATTCCGGCGCAGTCTATTGATCTCGGACCTGAGATACTCATTCTCTTTTCGGAGGCGGGTGCACTCGGCACGAAGGCGATCAACCTCGCTCATCGTCCTTCAATTGTAAGTCATCGGTCCACCACGCTTCCACGGGTTGGTCTTCGCATCCGCATTGATTCAGACGCCTCCCTCGACGAGAATTGTCGATCATGTCACGTGGCAAACCTCTCGCTCTGAAACCGTTCTGTGAGGCACTTGAACACCGTTGCCG
>SLRE01000290.1 GCA_007131125.1 Bacteroidales bacterium
TCATACTGGTTTTTCCAAAGATCGATCTGTGCCAGCACCTGGTTGGTAAAGCTGTTGCTCATAACAAATGAGGGATGTCCGGTAGCGCAACCCAGGTTAACCAGGCGGCCTTCGGCCAGCAGAAATATCTCGTGCCCGTCGGGGAAAATATACTTATCCACCTGGGGTTTGATGTTCACCTTCTTCACTCCGGACATTTCATCCAATTGCTCCACCTGTATTTCATTATCGAAATGGCCGATGTTACAAACAATGGATTGATCTTTCATTCTGGACATGTGATCGGCGGTGATCACATCCTTGTTTCCGGTGGCGGTAACAAAAATGTTGCCCTCTTCCAGAGCATCCTCAATGGTTTTTACTTCAAAACCTTCCATGGCGGCCTGCAGGGCGCAGATGGGGTCAATTTCAGTTATGATAACCCTTGCACCGTAACCCCGCATGGATTTTGCCGATCCTTTGCCCACATCACCATAACCACAAACCACCACCACTTTTCCTGCGATCATCACATCGGTAGCCCGCTTGATGCCATCGGCAAGTGACTCGCGGCAGCCATAAAGGTTATCGAATTTGGATTTGGTAACCGAATCGTTCACGTTAATGGCCGGCATGAGCAATTCGCCTTTTTCCAGCATCTGGTATAGACGATGCACACCTGTGGTGGTTTCTTCAGAAACTCCTTTCAGTTCTTTGACCATCCGGCTCCATTTTCCGGGGTTTTCTTTGCTGATTCTTTTTAAAAGGTCAAGTACCACCTTTTCTTCACGATTGGCGGGACTGGCATCAAGCAAAGAAGGTTCATTTTCGGCCTTTACTCCTTTATGAATGAGCAAAGTGGCATCGCCTCCGTCATCCACGATCAGGTGCGGGCCTTTATCTCCGGGAAAAGTAAGCGCCTGGTCGGTGCACCACCAGTATTCTTCAAGGGTTTCCCCTTTCCAGGCAAAAACCGGGATACCTTCTGCAGCAATGGCTGCAGCGGCATGATCCTGGGTAGAAAAAATATTGCAGCTTGCCCACCTCACATCGGCCCCAAGTTCGGCAAGGGTTTCGATAAGCACGGCCGTTTGAACGGTCATATGCAACGAACCAGTGACCCTTGCCCCTTTCAAGGGCTTTTCCTTTCCATATTTTTCGCGCAGAGACATCAGTCCCGGCATTTCCTTCTCAGCAATTTCAATTTCCCTGCGCCCGTATTCGGCAAGGGAAATGTCTTTGATCTTATAATTTAATTGCTTTGCAGCTACCTGATTTTCCATTTATTTATAACTTTAAATTTTTATTTTTGCAAAGATAATACATTCCCGCCACAAGGGAAAGCCGCCGCAAGTATTGTAAGGAACAGCCTTCCCCGAATGCGCCTATGGGGCAAGGCTCCTGAAAATACTTTTTTTGTTTATCCGGCAAAACCATCAACGGAAATTGACATACCCATGAGCCTTTTTCTCAAAAAAACCGTTAAGGACGCAGCCATAGGCATATGGGAAATTAACGAAACGGTAGAGGAATTGTTTGGGCGGGTAAAGCTTTCACGGAAAGAAAAACAATATTATTCCCTGTTAAAAAGCCCTTTACGAAAAAAACACTGGCTGAGCTACCGCCTGATACTTCCCCACCTGGTAAAGCGGGAAGAGCTTAGCAACATCCATTACGATGAATTCGGGAAGCCTCACCTTGACAATGGTGTCAGGCATCTATCGGTAGCCCATTCCGGAAAATTCTCGGCAATGATCGTTAGCCCCACAAAAAGTGTGGGCATCGATATAGAAGCCATGAGTCCAAAAATCAGCAAAATTTCCCACAAATTTCTCAACAAAAAGGAGCTTAAGCAGGATTTTTCCGGGCATGCCATGGAAAGCCTTTACCTGATCTGGTCCGGTAAGGAGGCTCTGTATAAACTTTACGGGAAAAGGGACCTGCTGTTCCGGGAAAATTTTCGCATTTTCCCATTTGAATTTCAACAGGAAGGAACCATCACCGGTGAAATTTCCTGTGATGATTTTCATAAGGAGTATCCCCTGCATTACCAGACCATTGAGAATTACATCCTGGTTTATGCCATAGACCAATAAAGTTAAAAGTGCAAAATGAATGTTTTTGAAAAAATACAGGAGCGCAGTGCACAAGGCAAAAAACAACTGGCACTGCTGATTGATCCCGACAAATGCCATTCCGACAGTTTGCGCAATTCATGCGGCCTGGCAGATGAAGCCGGGGTGGATTACATCTTTGTGGGAGGCAGCCTCCTGACCAAAGACAACATGGATCAGTGCATATTGAAGGTAAAAGAATCATGCAACCTGCCGGTGATTTTGTTTCCTGGCAGCATGTTGCAGGTCAACGGTTCGGCTGATGCCCTGCTGTTGCTTTCGTTGATTTCGGGCCGCAATGCCGGCATGCTGATCGGCAATCATGTGGTGGCAGCCCCCATTATTCGAAACAGCGGGCTGGAGGTTATTCCAACAGGCTACATGCTGGTGGAAAGCGGCAAGATCACCTCGGTGCTTTACATGAGCAACACCACCCCCATTCCCAACGACAAAACCGACATTGCCGTTTGCACGGCCATGGCAGGCGAAATGCTGGGATTAAAGATCATTTATATGGATGCCGGAAGCGGGGCCCTGCAAACCATACCACTCGAAATGGTCAGGGCCGTCAGGCAAAACATCAACATCCCCCTGATCATCGGCGGCGGCATACGCACCCCTGAGGCAGCGGCAGAAATTTGGGATTCGGGAGCAGATCTGATCACCATCGGCA
>SLRE01000214.1 GCA_007131125.1 Bacteroidales bacterium
CCGAAAAATGGAGAATTGTTGATGGTAAAAAGCATGCTCATGGTCGGTTCATCAATGGCAATGGGTTCAATGCCTTCGGGGTTTTCGAAATCTGCAATGGTGTCGCCAATCTCAAAATCATCCACCCCAAGCACAGCACATATCTCACCTGAATGAATTTCATGCTTGACTTTTTCTTTGCCCAGCCCTTCAAAAACAAACAATTCTTTGATGCGGGATTTGATAACTTTCCCATCCCGCTTTACCAGAGATATGGGTTGGTTCTGTATCAATGACCCACGGTTGATTCGTCCAACGGCAATGCGGCCCACATATGAGCTGTAGTCCAGTGAGGTGATTTGCATCTGTGTGGTGCCCTCTTCGGCCATGGCAGGGGGAATGTACTCAAGGATTACGTCAAGCAAATGGCTTACATCCTGTGTGGGCTGGTTCCAATCGGGTCCCATCCATCCTGCTTTGGCAGAACCGTAAACCGTTGGAAAATTTAGCTGGTCCTCGGTGGCATTGAGGCTGAACATCAGGTCGAACACTTTTTCCTGCACCAGTTCAGGATCGCAGTTGGGTTTGTCGACCTTATTAATAACAACAATTGGTTTCTTGTTCAATAAGATGGCCTTTTCCAAAACAAAGCGGGTCTGTGGCATAGGGCCTTCAAAAGCATCAACGATCAGCAACACCCCGTTGGCCATATTGAGCACGCGCTCCACTTCTCCTCCAAAATCGGAGTGACCCGGGGTATCGATGATGTTGATTTTGTTGTCGTTATACCTGACCGAACAGTTCTTTGAAAGAATGGTAATGCCTCTTTCCCTTTCCAGATCATTGCTGTCAAGGATCAATTCGCCGGTTTCCTGATTTTCCCGGAAAAGCTTTACCTGGTGAAGAATACGGTCAACAAGGGTGGTTTTGCCATGATCTACGTGTGCAATAATGGCTATGTTTCTTATGTTTTGCTGCATTAGAAAATTTTTAGGCTTGCAAAATTACTTCTTTTAATAAGATATTCCCCATGGATTTTACAGGAAAAGCCAAACAAAAAAAGGTTGTGCCCTAAACACAACCTTCCTTCTTCCAGCAGCAAAAAATACTTTATTCTTCAACGGCTTCCGGGTCCTTTTTCTTAAAGAAAGCGGAAATGATCAGGGAAAAAATAAATCCCATGAAAGTGTAGGAAAAAATGGCTCCAATAAGCCTGAATCCAGGCCGAAGGGTTTGCTCATAGGCAGCAAGGATCATATCCAGCTCCTCATCCGAAATATCGGGATTGTTGATGATGAGCTGTTCTTCGGTTTTTTCCAGATAAACCTTTGTCAGATCGGGATCAATGTAGGCAAATAATAGAAAAGAATACAATCCGTAAATTACCGAAGCAATCAAAACCATGAGGGTGCCGAACCCCAGGGCGCGCCCGTAGGAGATAAATCCCCCGCAAACCTCATCCCTGAAATTTTTCATGGATAAGGCAATACCTCCTACCAAAACCAGGTAAGAAAGATTGTTAAACCATGAATTGGGCAGTGAACCCGTAAGGTAAAAGACCAGGTTAAGAATGATGATCGCCAATCCGGTTATGAAACCAAAATTCAAAGCTGTTTTTCCCATAGAAGGAGTATTGCTTTCTTCCGCCTGTTTTAAATCTTCCTGTGTCTCCATATTTAATTATGTTTTTTACAAAAATAATCATTTGATTGACCTGCAATCATCTTTTGTTATTTAAGTTTTCATTCTGACAGGCAATCACAGGCCGGAAATTATTCGTTTTATTTTGCCTGCAATGTAAGTGATAACGATACTTCTAAAACCATTTATCCAATTGTTTTTTTACCAGGTTTTGGCGATAAAGAATATTTTTATACTTTTGCAGCCGGGTAAGTCTGGTACGACCAGCTCCCGCTGAACTCCCCCAGGACCGGAAGGTAGCAAGGGTAGGCGGTCGTAGCGGTGCGATATCAGGCTTGCCTTTTTTTGTATCTTTATTCCCTTAAAAACCAAACCCAATTACCAATGAAATTTTTTATAGACACAGCCAACCTGGACCAGATACGCGAAGCCAATGACCTCGGAATACTTGATGGTGTTACTACCAATCCATCCCTTATGGCCAAAGAGGGAATCAAAGGAGAAGAAAACATCCTGAAGCACTACGTGGATATTTGCAACATTGTGGATGGTGATGTGAGTGCAGAGGTTATTGCCACCGATTTTGACGGGATTATCAGGGAAGCCGAAAACCTGGCAGCCCTGCACCCACAAATTGTGGTAAAAGTGCCCATGATAAAGGATGGGGTTAAAGCCATCAGATACCTTTCTTCCAAAGAAATCAAAACCAACTGCACCCTGGTTTTTTCTGCCGGGCAGGCCATTTTGGCCGCTAAAGCAGGCGCCACCTATGTTTCTCCATTTATCGGCCGTCTCGATGATGTTTCTACCGACGGAGTGGCACTTATCGGGCAGATCGCACACATATACAGCCTCTATAACTTTGAAACACAGGTGCTGGCGGCAAGCATCAGGCATTCCATGCATATCATCAGTTGTGCCGAGGTGGGAGCCGATGTGGTTACCTGCCCTCTGGAACCTATTCTTGGGCTTCTGAAGCACCCACTTACCGATATTGGGCTGGAAAAATTCCTGGCCGACCACCGGAAAAAGTAAACTGTTTTTCCGGATTGTTTTTAAAAACAGATAAGCCCCCAGGCTTGTCTGTTTTTTTTGCCTCTCCTGAAATATAAAGACCTTTTTCAATACGTTTATAAAACAAGGC
>SLRE01000120.1 GCA_007131125.1 Bacteroidales bacterium
CACGTCAACAACCGGCGTAAGTGCCAAACGCACCGGGGCTCAATCCACCCAGGCTCCCACGCGTGCCCCCGTAAGCAGGCGGGGTGCGGGATGGTGGTGAGGCCCGGGCCGAGTTTCAGGAAGGAGCAACTGCTCATCCACCGATGGAGGTGGGAGCGAGCGACCCTTCACCGCCCGAAATCCCGCTCCATTCGGTCATCGCCCGTCGCCATAGCCTCCCCACCAGCGCCATCTCCACGCCATTCCCGGGGGGCAGCCAGCCGGTAGCCTGCCGTGTGACTCCAGGGAACGGCATCCGGAATTGAATAAGGATGATGGTGTCAGCCGAACAGCGCTCCGGGCCGCGCCCGGCACGGTGGCCGCCTCTGGGCTTCGCGCTCCGACGCTTTCGCATCCAGGGGCGCGAGGACTTTCTCGATGATGTCGGGATCCTTGTTACAGGCGATGCTTCGCACCGACCCGCCACAGCTCGGAAAGGTCTCGAGATCAATGCCAAAGACTCGTTTCCAGTGTCAGCTTTAGGTCCGACTTCCGCCTCTCGTCCGCTGCCGTTGACTGGCCGCTCAGGGTCGCCGGACTAAACCGCTCGCGCGGTAGTTGGGGGCTCTGATCGGGCCCTGTGGTGAGGAAGGATCGGATTCATCTCCTATGTTCGGGAATGAGGCAACCCGCCTCGTTCTGCGACAGGAGCGATCCGATGACATGCGCATGCGCAAGCTCGCACCCAAGACCCAGAGTGCCTATCTCCGGGCCGTGCAGCGCCTCGCCGGTTTCCTCGGACGCTCGCCCAGCAGTGCCACCGCCGAGGACTTGCGACGCTTCCAGTTGTCTCTGGTCGATGCCGGCTCGTCACCGATCGTGTTGAACGCCACCCTCACCGGCCTCAAGTTTTTTCTCGAGGTGACCCTCGACCGTGCCGCGCTGGCGCAGAAGCTGCGGCCGGTACGGGTGCCCCGTACCCTGCCGGTGGTGTTGAGCCTGGATGAGGTCGCCCGCCTGATCGCCGGGGCCAGTAATCTCAAGCACCAGACGGCCTTGTCGGTGACCTACGGTGCCGGGCTGCGCGCGAGCAAGGTGGTGAGCCTCAAGGTCGTCGACATCGACAGCCAGCGCATGGCCTTGCGCGTCGAGCATCTTGCCCTGCTCGACGACGCCACAGTAGCCCAACCACGCCCCTCTACCATGGAACGAACCGGCCCCGCTCCGGCCGGACCCAATCCCGTTTTTAACTCCACAACACCGCTAAACGCTCACACACCTGCTGCAGGTCCCGACATTCCCGATGCGCCAAGCGCCGTGTGGACGGGTCATTTCGTGACATGGATGGCACTAAAACCGTAAAGGCCCCAGCCGCTCTCGCTCCTGCCACTCCGGACCGCGAATCTTCTAGTACCAAACAGCGATCCGCGCCTACGGCCAGACGAGCCGACGCCAACAGAAACACCTCTGGCGAAGGCTTCCCAAAGCTCACGTCATCACGTGCGACAATTAAATCAAACCTGCCGCCTAAACCTGCAAGCTCAAGACATTTCAACGCATTCGCACGGTGGCTGTTAGTAGCCAAGCAGTACGGGATCCCTTTTTGCTCGAACAAGGCAAGGCAGCTAAGAACCCCACGTTTCACAGGAATCCCTCTTTTCCAAACGTACCTATACCAGAATTCATTACTAAGTCGCGTGAACTCCCTCCATTCGAATTCTTCACCAAAAAAGACCATCAATCTTCGGCGGACCTCTTTGCTATCAAGACCCGAAAGAGTTTCAAGAAAAGAATTGGAAACCTTGAAACCCATGGATTTCGCCGCGTGCTTCCACGCAAACCAGTACCCGATCTCCGTATCCAGAACAAGTCCATCAAGATCGAGTATAACACCATCGATTCTTACTTCTCCTTTCGAACCAAAACTCGAACATCCATTCGCTACCTGCGCTGATTCAAAAGTTGCTTTCACGCTCGATTTCCCCGGCCCCGTGGGTTTATTCGAAAAACACAAACATCTCCTTCTGTTAACACCAGCGAGCCCTCAATTACATCGAACCTCTCCTGTGGCCTGGGCATTCTTTCGAAAGTCATTCTACCTACCCCCGTAGTTTTTTCCCGAACAAACCAGTTGGTTTTAACATAAAGGGTTTTTTCATCCGAGAAAGAGCCAGATAGGTACTCGCATTAATATTATTTTGCAAGATCAAATCCGGAGCAATTTCGGCCAGAGGAACAAGTACAAAATTTCTCCACATAAGATGAGGATGGGGAATCCTCAGTCGCTCGCTTTGGATCTTTTCTTGACCATACAGCAGCAAATCCAAGTCAAGCGTACGAGGGCCCCAGTAAACAAGCCGCTTTCGTCTTTGAAGCGTCTCAATCTGTTGCAACTTATCAAGTAATTCCAGAGCGGTCATAGACGTGTCCAAAGAAACAACTGCGTTTATAAAATCTGGCTGATTCAGAGGTCCTAGAGGCTTAGACCGATAGAGCGAGGACACACCGATAAGACGACTTGCAGGCATTCGTTGTAATCGAGAAAGGGCAGAGGTGACTTGGGCCACCGGATCGTCCAAATTGCTTCCCAGACCGACGTAGCACCGAATAGATCGCTGCGCCGGAATTACATCTTCCGCCATACCAGGCCGAACCGCGTGCTTCGCTGCTTTTTGATAGAGCGGCGGCCGCCACTTGTTTATCCCGGCCAAGTTCTCCACTTTGGACGCCCTTATTCTGAGGTTTGATCGGCAATTTCCGCACATTTTCCGGCG
>SLRE01000051.1 GCA_007131125.1 Bacteroidales bacterium
ACAACATACCCGCATCCATCTTCCTGGTCAGCCAGTATGTGGACCAGGCAAACCACTGGGACGCCGAGGGGGAGTTGGCGCACCGCCCGCTGATGAACTGGTACCAGATCAAAGAGATGGCCGCGCAGGGCATCCGGTTCGGCGCGCACACACGCACCCATGTTGACTTGACGGCTGCGCCCCCCTCCCAAGCGGAAATCGAGATCGCGAGTTCCAGAACCGATATCGAGAGCGAACTCCGACGTCCCGTGGAGACATTTGCTTACCCGTTCGGCAGACACGACCCGGCCGTCCAGGAGATGGTAGTCAACTCCGGTTACGTAGCGGGCTGCACCGTGGACGCGGGGCTCAACACGCCGACCACGCCCGCACACGCACTGCGGCGCTCAGAGATCCAGGGTCACGACCCAGTCATGCGCTTGATGCTCGCCCTCTGGCTCGGTGACGCAGAGGCCATCTGGAAACGAACGAGGACCTGATCGATGAACCGGGAGGAGCGCCCGAACCGGCTGGACGACTGTAACCCCACCACATTCCATGCGATCGTGTCGACGATCACCGAGTTTACGGGTATGCCTCATGCCGAGGCGGAGGCGCGCGTCTGGAACGAGGTGATCGAACCCGGTTGGAATGTGCGGCGTGATGTGGCCCGCTTCGGCGTCACGCCATTCCACTTTGACGATCAGATGGCTCGTCTTTACGGGGAGGGTGACGGATTCATCTTCGACTCCCTCCTATTCTGGGCCCGCCCGATCCGCCGATCGTGGATTCGCCATACACTCGACCGGATCCAGACCCATGCGGAACGGACGGCCAGGCAGGTCGGAGATCTCCAGGTTCTCATGTTTGGCGACGGCCCAGGCAACGATTCGCTGTTCCTCGCGCGTAGCGGCGTGACGGTGCACTACCATGAAGTGCCCGGAAGCAGGACGTATGACTTCGCGGTGGCTCGATTTCATCGATGCGGCCTCTGGGGAACACGCATCCTGCCGGTGGAATCACCACTGTCTCAGATGACCGAGCAATACGACGTGGTTGTTTCCTTTGAGGTGCTCGAACACCTGCCCGAACCGCTGGCCCAAATTGTCCAGATCTCATCCATACTGAAGACGGGTGGCATTGCCCTCGTCACAGACGACTTCGGTGACCTCACTCCAGCTCTTCCCACCCACCTCAGGAGCAGTGCACGTTACCTCGGAGCGACGCCGTTCCTCTTCATGAAACACGGCATGCGATTGACGTGGTATAGCACTGAGGAGTTATTCAAGCCATACGAATTTACAAAAAGCGAATTCGCTTCCACCTGGCGCGATCGGCTTTCTCTGATGCGTGATCGAAACGTACGTGGCCACTACCTTTCCCGACCCTTCGGCCGCCTCTCGCGCTTAATAGCCAAGTTACCGTATTTTCGCTTCTACCAGGGTCGGTGATTTCGCGCAACCTACGATTTTTCCGCTTGCCCTGATGATCACGAACCCTCGTTCCTGGCGCTTTGGCTGGTCGACACCGAGGCGCGGCTGAGAGACGTCGCCGAGGCTGGCGGAGGAACGAGCCGTACCCTCGGCTTCAACCCCATGCTGACTGTAGTCGCCAGCTTGAGTGCTTTGCGGACAAGCTTTGCGAACAGTCCTGCGTCAGGTTTGCTCACCCGCTCGGCATAGCGCAACGCGTCCCACACACGCGTGCCTCGCAGCCCGCTCTCGGCCAGAAAAGCGCGCAGCCAAGCCAAGTAATGCTGTCGAGCCCTCGCAACCTCTCCGCGTCGGGCCGCCGTGGCGCAAAGGCTCGCGTCGTGTTGTCGGTATCGGTCCCAGCATTCGTGCGCCACGTAAACGTCGTGGTAAAGGCAGAAGCGCGCAAGAAAAGCTTGGTCGTCGTTCATTCCCCGAAACGATTCGATGAAGCCCCCGCTATCACGTGCCGCCCGACTGCGCAACGTCATACTGGTCGGGCAGGGCACGGCGGCTCGATTCGTCAGGTAACGGATGAGCAATTCCGGGGCCTGCACGACCCGGTCGGCACGGAACCCATGAGGCTGCACTCGGTCTCGGCACGGGCCATGTCCGGCGTCCCAACTGCACCAATACTCGCTTTCGCCGTAGACCATGTCGGCCTCCGGATGTCTGCGCAGCAACTCGACACCGCGTTCTAGCCGGTTTGGAAGCCAGACATCATCTGCATCCAGGAACGCAATCAATTCGCCGCGGGCCTGTGCGATACCGAGGTTGCGTGCGGCGCTCGCGCCCTTGTTCTCATGACCGGGGTGTTCGAGGTACCGCACGCGCTCCGCATCGCGCTTCGCATGGCGTCTCGCGATCTCCGTGCTCGCATCGGTCGATCCGTCGTCCACGAGCAGCAGTTCCCATGTGCGGTACGTCTGCGCGTGGACGCTGGCGATGGCCTCCTCTAGAAACCGCTCCGCGTTGAGGAAGTTGACAACGACCGAGACAAGTTCGGCCTGGCCTGACATGATCAGTCGCTCCCGATTTCGTCATGGGCGGTGCCGAGCCCCGCGAACTGCGCCGCGCGGGACGACATCTGCCGCGGGGGCGCATCCTCGACAATCCGCCCGGCGTCCATCACCAGCACGCGGTCCGCGTTCATCAGCGTCGAGGTGCGATGCGCGATGATCAGTATCGTAGTCTGCCCCGCCAGCGCCTCGATCGTGCTTTGGATCGCCCGCTCCGTCGTGGAATCTATCGCGTTGGTCGCCTCGTCCAGTACCAGCAGGTCCGGCTTGC
>SLRE01000279.1 GCA_007131125.1 Bacteroidales bacterium
AAAACACCGGGCTGGGAAAGAAACTCCTTTACCTTTTCCTGCAGCTGAAAGCTTTCTTTAACCGAAAACGCACCCTGCCGGTCAATGAGCTCCCGGGCCTCGGAAAATTTCCCGTAATTGGGTCCAAAAAAACAGGAAGGCCAAAAGTCGCAGCTTCCAGGATGTTGTGGATCCCCCTGCCAAACCCTCCTCCAATGTATGCCATTTGCCCGTATTGATATAAATGGGAAAGCAGTCCGATGCGATCCACAATCAATACCCGGGTTTGGCCGGGCACTTTTCCTTCCGGCAAAGAATACCTGGCCGATTTAACAATGAGTTTGTCCTCCAGGGTTTTTATGTCTTCCTCCCTTATCTCATGGGGAGCAACGATAAATTTCATTTCCAGCTGTTGGTTGTTCATCAGGGGCAGCAGCAGTTGCTCATCGGCGGGCCAGGTGCTGCCGCAAACCATAACGGGTTGTTCCTTTGCAAAGGCTGCTATTTCAGGAAAATCCTGCGGCTGCTGACTTACCTGGAAAACCCTGTCAAAGCGGGTATCACCGCTAATACGGGCATTGCTAATCCCTGCACTTTTCAGCAAATCCAGGGAAGCCTTGTCCTGAACAAAAACAGCAGAAAATTTGCCAAGTTGTTTTCTGAACCACCCCCCGTAAAACCTGAAAAAATGCTGTCCCGGCCTGAAAATGGCAGAAATTAGAATCATAGGAATATTCCGCTGGTGAAGGCCATGAATAAAGTTGAACCAAAACTCGTACTTCACAAAAACGGCCACCCGGGGTTCCCATATTTCAAGAAAACGTTTTACATTTTTGCGGGAATCCAGGGGAAGATAAAAAACATGGTCGGCCCCGGCGTAGTTTTTTCTGATTTCATATCCTGAAGGAGAAAAAAATGTCAGCAGGATTTTAAATTCGGGAAAATCCTTTCTGAATTTTTCAATGACCGGCCTGCCCTGCTCAAATTCTCCAAGGGAAGCGCAATGAAACCAGGCAACTTTCCCGGAGCCGGCGGCAGCCTCATCCATTTCCCGGAACAGGTTCGCTCTGCCTTCAGCCCATTGACGGGCTTTGGGCGAAAAAAAAGAGGCCAGCCAGATTCCGGCCCGGTATAAACTTATCGCAAAGCCATATAAAACATGCATAATACCAGGGTTATTTTTTCCCGGGCCAAAGATAAGCCTTTAGTAATTAATTTTGAACCGTAACCCATTTTTGGCCGTGATGGTTTACCTGCCCAAAACTTTTTGCAAAACCTTTAATTTACCCATTTAATTCATTCACTTGAAGGTAAAAACCCTTTGGCCGATGGAATAATTTTTATCTTTGTAGCCTTTAATTAATTTCTAAATAAAACGCTTTCCCCTTCATGAGAAAAATTCAAATGGTTGACCTGAAAAGTCAATACGAGAGGTATCAGGAAGAAATAGACACCGCCGTGCTGGAAGTTGTTCGTTCTACCCAATACATCAACGGACCTGAAGTAAAAAAATTCCAGGAAGAACTGGAAGCTTACCTAGACGTAAAACATGTAATCCCCTGTGCCAACGGAACAGACTCCCTTCAGGTGGCCATGATGGCCTGCGGGCTTAAACCCGGAGATGAAGTGATTACCACTTCTTTTACTTTTGTTGCCACCGTAGAAGTGATTGCCCTTTTAGGGCTGACGCCCGTGCTGGTGGATGTGTTGCCCGATACCTTCAACATTGACCCGGAAGCAGTAAAAAAAGCCATCACCCCAAAAACCAAAGCCATTGTCCCGGTGCACCTTTTCGGGCAATGCGTGCATATGGAGCCCCTGATGGAAATTGCCAGGGAGAATGACCTTTATGTGATTGAAGATAACGCACAAGCCATAGGGGCAGAATATGTTTTTGAGGACGGAACCCAGAAAAAAGCAGGAACCATCGGTCATATTGGCTGTACTTCCTTTTTCCCCTCAAAAAACCTTGGATGCTACGGAGACGGAGGCGCACTTTTTACCAATGACGACGAACTGGCGAAGAAAATGCGGGTTATCGTTAATCATGGAATGGAAGTAAGGTATTACCACGATTCCATAGGAGTGAATTCCCGCCTGGACAGCATACAGGCAGCCATTTTGCGCATCAAGCTCCGCCATCTGGATGAGTTTGCCGCCGCCCGCAGAAGAGCTGCCGAATACTACAACCGCGCTTTTGACGGACACCCCAAACTGACCGTTCCAGCCAGAAGCCCCTTCTCTACCCATGTATTCCATCAATACACTCTAAAAACCAAAGACGTGGACCGTTTTAAGCTTCAGGAACATCTGCAGAAAAAGGGTGTCCCCGCCATGGTATATTATCCCGTGCCCATGCACATGCAAAAAGCTTATACCGACCCCCGCTACAAAGAAGGCGACTTCCCTGTTACCGAAGACCTCAGCAAACGGGTCATTTCCCTGCCCATGCATACCGAACTGGATGAGGAACAACTGAAATACATCACCAAATCAGTACTGGAATTTTTGTAAAATCTTTCAATAATGGAACAAAAAGATTTTTTCCACCACGAAACCGCCGTAATTGACCCTGGATGTAAGATTGGTAAAGGAACCAAAATCTGGCATTTCACCCATATCATGCCCGATTGTGAAATCGGCGAAAACTGCAACTTCGGGCAAAATGTGGTGGTTTCGCCCGGGGTAAAGCTTGGCCGCAACGTAAAGGTACAGAACAATGTTTCCATCTATACCGGTGTTATTTGCGAAGACGATGT
>SLRE01000121.1 GCA_007131125.1 Bacteroidales bacterium
GGAAGCCTCTTTTTACGTTGACCGACCAGGATTCGAACCTGGACAGACAGCTCCAAAAACTGTAGTGCTACCGTTACACCATCGGTCATTTTTGGTTTCGGAGGGCAAAGATAGAAAAATTCTTTTTCCTGCCAATGATTTTTCAAATATTTTATCCTTTTGGGTGTTATTAATTATGGTGGGAAAATGCAGGGAAGAAGAAGTTTCTTTATGCCCTTTTGCCAAAGCAGCAGGCTGTGTAAATGAATGTTAAAATCAGGGGGTATTGCGGTATTTTTTATAACTTCGCACCCGGTAAAAAAACAAGAGAAAACCTTTTCAACTCCAAAACCAACAAACTTTTTCGATGGAAGACCATTTCTATAAAAAGATCAACAACTATCTTGGTTGGGGCGCTTTTGCCTTTGCTGCCATTATGTTTATGATGACCGTGGAGCCCACGGTAAGTTTCTGGGATGCCGGTGAACGGATTGCGGTATCATATAAGCTTCAGATCGGTCATCCCCCCGGTGCTCCGCTTTATCAGATGCTTGCGCGCATTTTCTCTCTCTTTGCCCTGGGAGATGTTACCCGGGTGGCATTTTGGATCAATATGATGTCGGTAACAGCAGGTGCCCTTACGGTGATGTTTCTGTTCTGGACCATCACCATGCTTGGCAAAAAACTGATTGCTCCTGAGGGTGAAGTTACCCGCGAAAAGGCTTTCGCCATTTTTGGAAGCGGTATTGTCGGAGCCCTTGCTTTGACTTTCAGTGATTCCTTCTGGTTTACTGCCGTTGAAGCCGAGGTATATGTAACATCTCTTTTCCTTACCGCCTTTGTATTCTGGGTGATTTTACGATGGGAAGCCGCACCACATGAGAAGGATTCCTACAAATGGCTGGTGCTTATTGCCTACATCATTGGCTTGTCCATCGGGGTGCACATGCTTAATCTGCTGGCCATCCCTGCCATTGTTTTTGTTTATTATTTCAAGTATTACCAACCCACCAAAAAAGGAATCGTTTTTACGGGCATCATTGCCGTTGCCCTGTTGTATTTTATTCAGTCAATAATAATCCCCGGTTTGCTCAACCTTGACTGGCAGTTTGAGCGTTTCTTTGTCAATACTCTGGGCTTACCCTTTCACACGGGGACCATTGCATTCTTCGTATTGCTGATCGCTGCCATTGTTTATGGACTGTATTATACTCATAAGCACAACAAGGTGGTGCTCAACACCATCATTCTTGCTTTTACCTTTATTGTGATCGGATATTCTTCCTTTTTCATGCTGGTGATTCGCAGCAATGCCCATGTGCCCATCAATGAGAATGCTCCCAAAGATGCCCTTGCCATGAAAGCTTACCTTGGCAGGGAGCAATACGGTGCCTGGCCCTTGCTGCACGGGCCTTATTACAATGCTCCTGCCATTGATGCGGAAGACGGCAACCCGGTATGGGGCAAAAACCGTGAAACCGGTCGTTACGAGATCATCAATCCACGGGAAGGACTGGAGCCAGTTTACGATCCCAATTTCACTACCATTTTCCCACGAATGTGGAGCAGCCGCCAAAACCATCCCGCTGGCTATGAGCAATGGGGTAATGTTACTGGAAGACCCGTTAGGGTTACCATGCACGATGGTTCTACTGAAACACGAAACCGGCCTACATTTGGTGAAAATCTGAGATTTTTCTTCTCTTACCAGGTCGGGCATATGTATCTGAGGTATTTCATGTGGAATTTTTCCGGTCGTCAAAACGACATACAGGGGCATGGCAGTCCCGTGGAAGGCAACTGGCTTACCGGAATCAAATTTCTGGACGAAATGCGGCTCGGACCCCAGGATAATCTTCCCGAAAGCATGACCTCCAACAGGGGGTATAACCGGTATTATATGCTGCCCTTCATTTTAGGGGTCATCGGCTTCCTTTACCAGTTAAAACGACGACCGGACCATACCCTTGTGGTGGGACTCCTGTTTTTTATGACAGGGCTTGCCATTATCATATACCTTAACCAAACGCCATTTCAGCCGCGTGAAAGGGATTATTCCTACATCGGCTCCTTTTATGCTTTTTCCATCTGGATTGGGCTGGGTGCTCTCGGACTGGCCGACTGGGTGATGCGCAAACTCAAAGAAAAGGGAGGGGACAAGCCCCTCATTAATCCAAAGGTGGCTGCAGTGGCTACCCTTGCGGTATGTCTTTTGCTGGTGCCGGTAAACATGGCCAAAGAAAACTGGAACGACCATGATCGTTCCGGACGTTACACCGCCCGGGATGTAGCCATTAACTACCTTGAGTCCTGTGCCCCCAATGCCATTATTTTCACCAATGGCGACAACGACACTTTCCCGCTTTGGTATGCCCAGGAAGTGGAAGGAATACGCACCGATGTCAAGGTGGTAAACCTCAGCCTGCTCAACACCGATTGGTATATTGACAACATGATCAGGCGTAAAACCTATGATGCAGAGCCGGTTCCATTTTCCATGGAGCCACACCAATACCGGGATGGTACCCGCGACTTTGTTTATCTGACCGACCGTTTGGAGGGATATCAAAACCTGAGGTCAGTCATGGAATTTATTGCCGATGATTCTCAGCGTACCCGTATTCGCACTGGCAGGGGCATGGAGGATTACAGCCCGACCCGGCGTTTTCGTCTTCCTGTAGATTCTGCCAAAGTTGTGGATAACGGCACCGTGGCCCCTGAAGATGCCCACCTGATTGTGGATGCCGTGGAATGGTCCGTCAACTGGCAGGGTCTTCAGAAAAATCATATGATGGCTTTTGACTTCCTGGCTGAAAATAACTGGGAACGCCCCGTTTACTTTGCCATCACCACCGGTGGAGACTCTTTCCTCGGCCTTGAAGACTATTTTCAGCTGGAAGGAATGGCCTATCGCCTTGTTCCCATCCGCTCGCCCCGGATTGACGGCCAGCCCGGCAGGATCAATACCACCATACTGTATGATAATTTCATGAATAAATTCCAGTGGGGCAATATGAACCAGCCCGGGGTTTATCTTGATGAGGACAACCGGCGTCTTACGGTCAATTTCAGGAATACTGCCCAGCGCCTTGCCAATGCCCTGATAAAGGAAAATAAACCCGATTCGGCCATTGCAGTGCTGGACAGAGCCATGGAGGTAATGCCCGAATTCAATGTGCCCTATAATTACTTTACCCTTTTGATTGCCGAAGCCTACTATGATGCAGGAGCTGAAGAAAAGGCCAATCCCATAGTTGAGCGTTTGATTGACCTTTACGAGCAGGAGCTTCGCTACTTTTTCTCTTTCAGGGGGCAAAGAGCCAACCTCGTGGAAAGCAAAAAGCAGGAAGCACTGGCTATCATGCAAAGGATAAAGCATGTTACAGACGAAATGCAGCAGGATGAGCTGGCTGAACGCTCACAAAACATCTTTGATACCTATTATGACCTTTATGTAGGTGGATACTGAAAGGGTAAAATGCCTTAAGGGTTTGGTTGCATAAAGGACCCTAATGCGCTAAAAAACAGGGATATTTTTTTTGATTTAAAAAAATGTATTACCTTTGCGCAGAAATTAAGTGTATGCCAAATGGAGAGGGGGCAATTGAGTCCCCTCTTTTATTGGATATAAGTGATTATGATCGACAAAAAAAAGGTTGAAGCGATTGTAAACGAATACCTTGAGGGCAGCGACCAGTTCCTGGTAAAGGTCTCGGTAAGTCCCCAGAACAAGGTGTCTGTTTTCCTCGATGGGGATACCGGGGTAAAAATCGAGGATTGTATTCAGCTGAGCCGGCATATCGAGTCATTTTTCGATCGGGACCGTGAAGATTTTGAGCTGGAAGTGTCTACAGTTGGGGTTGGAACCCCGCTGACCCAGCTTAGGCAATACCGCAACAACAAAGGTCGTAATATCGCTGTCCTGGATACTGAGAACAAAAAAACAAGAGGCAAATTGCTGGATGCAACCTCCGAAGGCATTACCCTGGAAAAGGAGCCGCCCAAAAGCGGGAAAAAGAAAAAACCAAAGCAATCAAAAGTACCGGAAGAAGATAAAAAGGTATTTTTTGCCTTTGACCAAATAAAAGAAGCCAAGATTCAGGTGTCTTTCAAAAAAAAACCTGAGAAATAGTTTTAACTGAAAAAAACAGCAAAAAAGAACAATGGAAAGTATAAATCTGGTTGAATCGTTTTCCGAATTTAAGGAATTCAAGAACATTGACCGCACAACCATGATGTTGATCCTGGAAGATGTTTTTCGCAACATGTTGCAGAAAAAGTACGGATCATCAGATAATTTCGACATTATTGTCAATATCGACAAGGGAGACCTTGAGGTATGGAGAAACCGGATGATTGTGGAAGACGGAGAGGTGGAAGATGAAAATGCAGAGATTGCCTATTCGGATGCCATCAAAATTGAACCCGATTTTGAAATTGGAGAAGAAGTTTCTGAGCCGGTTAAAATGTCGGACTTTGGTCGCAGGGAAATACTTTCCATTCGTCAAAACCTTGCTTCAAAGATCCTTGAACTTGAAAAGGACAGTATCTATAAAAAATACCAGGAAAGGATCGGAGAGCTGATCACTGCAGAAGTTTACCAGGTATGGAAAAAAGAAATCCTTGCCCTTGACGATGAAGGGATTGAACTGATCCTTCCCAAGACCGAGCAGATCCCATCCGATTTTTTCCGCAAGGGAGACACGGTAAGGGCGGTGGTATCAAGGGTTGAGATAAAAAACAACAATCCCCTGATCATATTGTCACGTACTTCCCCGGTATTCCTGGAAAGACTGTTTGAGCAGGAAGTACCAGAGGTTTATGACGGCCTGATCACCATCAAGAAAATTGTAAGGGTGCCGGGTGAGCGGGCAAAAGTGGCCGTAGAATCCTACGACGACCGAATTGACCCGGTAGGCGCCTGTGTGGGAATGAAAGGTTCGAGAATTCATGGCATTGTCAGGGAACTTCGAAACGAAAACATTGACGTGATCAATTTCACCACCAACCCCAACCTGTATATTTCCCGTGCCCTGAGTCCGGCAAAGATCAACTCCATTACCATTGACGAAGAAAACAAGAGGGCCGAGGTTTTCCTTAAGCCCGACCAGGTTTCCCTGGCTATTGGTAAAGGCGGTTTTAACATTAAGCTGGCAGGAACCCTGACCGGATATGAGATTGATGTTTACCGCGATGCCGAAACCGATACCGAAGATGTGGATATCGAGGAATTTGCCGATGAAATTGAAGAGTGGATCATACAGGAGTTGAAGAATATTGGCTGTGATACCGCCAAAAGTGTGCTGAATTTAACGGTGGAAGACCTGGTAAACCGAACCGATCTGGAAGAAGAAACTGTAAATGAGGTTATGCGTATACTAAAAGCAGAGTTTGAATAATTTATGTAATTTTGCAGGATTTTTCATCTGCTTAGGAATAATTTTTGAAACCTAAATCTTAATATGACTGAAGGTATTAAAGTAAAACGATTAAGTAAAGTTGCCCGGGAGTTCAACTTAGGCACCAGCACTTTGGTTGAATTTCTCAAGAAAAAGGGATTTTCTGTTGACAACAACCCCAACACGAAGATCTCCCAGGAAGCCTATGACCTTCTTTTGAAAGAGTTCCAGGGGGAAAAGTCCCTTAAAGAGGCAACCCAGAAAGCCGGCCTGAATCTTATTAAGAGAGAGCGCATCTCATTGGATGAAAAAGAAAGCGAAGCTACTGATGAAAGTACTAAAGATACCGAACAGGAAACTCCGGAAAAAGAGGAGAAAGAACTTTTCATAAAAGGACATAAAGCTCCCGAACCCGAAGCCGCAGAGAAAAAATCAAAGACCGGGGATGATGAAGAAAAAGCCCAGGGTCCAAAAGTCGTGGGCAAACTTGATCCCGAAGAATTGAAAGGCAAGAAGGCCGCAAAACCTAAAGAAGAGGAAAAGACCGCAGCCGAAGCCGATAAGAAAGCAGAGCCCAAAGAAACTCCGGAAGAAAAGACTGAGAAAACAACTGCTGAAAAAGCGCCTGAAGAAGAAAAAGATGATCAGGCTGACAGCAAACTCAAGATACTGGGAAAAATAGACCTTCCCGAAAAGAAAGCAAAGAAAAAAGACAAAAAGGAAGAGCCTTCCGCTAAAGAGCAGGAAAAGGCCAGCCCTGCTGAAAAAGAAAAACCAACTCCGAAGGAAGAACCCTCCAAAAAAGAGGAAAAACCAAAACCCAAAGAAAAGGAAGAGAAGGAGGAAGTTTCTGCAGAGAAACAAGAAGAGGCACCGAAAGCCCAAAAGGAGGAAGAGAAGGATGATGTTTACAAAACCCGGATCAAAAAACTGGAAGGCCCAACCATATTAGGGAAAATGGACCTGCCGAAAGAAAAAGAGGCTCCCAAAAAGCCGGTGGCTTCTTCAACCGATCCTTCAAAGTCTAAACGGCGCAAGCGTAAGCGGATTAAAAAGGATAAACCTGTTGAAACGCAGATGCCACAGCAAAAAGCAGGCAAGCAGGAAGGCAAAAAACCCAGGCGTGGACGCAAAGAGCAAGCCAAGCCCGAGCTTACCGAAGAGGAAATCTCCAAGCAGATCCGCGAAACCCTGGCCAGCCTCAGTGGAACCGGAAAGTCCAAAGGTGCCAAACATCGTCGCCTGAAGCGCGAAATGCTTCAACAGCAGAAAGAAAAGGAAATGGAGCAATCCGAAGCCACCCAGAAAGTGATTCAGGTCACAGAGTTTGTTTCTGCTTCCGAATTGGCCAATCTGATGGATGTTTCGGTTAATGAAATCATCTCCACCTGCATGTCACTAGGTTTGTTTGTTTCCATCAACCAGCGACTGGATGCTGAAACCATTACCATTGTGGCCGATGAATTTGGATACGAAGTGGAGTTTGTGAGTGTGGATGCCCAGGAAGTGGTGGAAGAGGAAAATGACCGTCCTGAAGACCTTGACGACCGTGCTCCAATCGTAACGGTTATGGGTCATGTGGACCACGGAAAAACTTCTTTGCTTGACCGGATCAGGCATGCCAATGTAATTGCCGGTGAGGCAGGAGGTATTACCCAGCATATTGGGGCTTACTCTGTTGAACGCGATGACGGGAAATCCATTACCTTCCTGGACACACCGGGTCATGAAGCCTTTACCGCTATGCGTGCCAGGGGAGCCAAGGTTACTGACGTGGCAATTATTGTTGTTGCGGCTGACGACCAGGTGATGCCCCAGACCGTTGAGGCTATTAACCATGCCCAGGCAGCCGGGGTGCCCATTGTAATAGCAATCAATAAAATTGACAAGCCCGGGGCCAATCCCGACAAAGTAAAGGAAGACCTTGCCAATATCAACATCCTGGTGGAAGACTGGGGTGGTAAATACCAATGTCAGGAAATTTCCGCAAAGCAAGGCCTTAACATTGAAAACCTCCTGGAAAAAGTGTTGCTCGAGTCAGAATTACTGGAGCTAAAAGCCAACCCTTCCAGGAAGGCCTCCGGTACTGTTATTGAGTCTTCCCTGGACAGAGGACGGGGTTATGTTGCCACCATCCTGGTACAAAACGGAACCCTGCGAATTGGTGACATCGTGGTGGCCGGAACCCATCACGGTAAAGTCAAAGCTATGTTTAACGAAAGGGGGCAGCGCATTCAGGAGGCAGGTCCTTCAACCCCTGTGCTTATCCTTGGTCTGGACGGTGCTCCGCAGGCGGGAGATACTTTTAACGTAATGGGCTCTGAGCACGAAGCTAAAAATATTACTACCAAACGTCAGCAACTTATTCGCGAGCAGGGCCTCAGAACCCAGAAACATATTACCCTGGATGAAATTGGCCGCAGAATTGCCATTGGCGATTTCAAGGAACTCAATGTGATCGTTAAGGGTGATGTGGATGGCTCTGTGGAAGCACTGGCCGATGCCATGCTGAAACTCTCCACAGAAGAGGTACAGGTAAACATCATCCATAAAGCAGTTGGTCCCATTACGGAGGGTGATGTGCTTCTGGCCTCCGCCTCCAATGCAGTAATCGTAGGATTCCAGGTGAGGCCTTCTCTCGCAGCCCGTAAACTTGCCGAACAGGAACAGATCGACATCAGGCTTTACAGCGTTATTTACAATGCCATTAATGAGATCAAGTCGGCCATTGAAGGTATGCTTTCCCCCGAGATTGAAGAAAAGGTTACTGCCAACCTGGAAGTGCGGGATGTATTTAAGATCACGAAGGTGGGAACTGTGGCAGGATGTAAGGTGCTCGACGGAAAAATTCACCGCAATGCCAGCATCCGCCTTATCCGCGACGGTATCGTCATTTACACCGGCGAACTTGGTTCACTCAAACGTTTCAAGGATGATGTGAAAGAGGTTTCTGCCGGCTATGAATGCGGACTGAATATTGAAAAGTTTAACGATATAAAAGTTGGAGATATCATTGAAGCTTTTGAAACCGTGGAAGTGGCAAGAAAGCTTGAATAAGCGCTTAAGAAGCTTTCGGTTTGAAAAAAACTTACGGCCTTTGATTGGATTCAAGGGCCGTTTTTTTTGTCCATTGGCTTTACCTTTAAAAGGGATTTTAATATATTCACAGAAAATTAAAAACCTGGATCATGGTAAAATTAAAGTTCAGATATAACGATGTAATGGAGTTTATCGAAAAGGATCAGATACGCTTATTTGATTCCGAGTTTTCATTACACCATAAAAACCTTTATTCCGGAAAAGGTAAGGGCAGTGACTTTACAGGATGGGTGGACTTACCTTCCAAAACCGGCAATGATCTGTTGAGCCGAATAGAGGAGGATGCCCGCAAAATTGCAGAACAATCCCAGGTGGTGGTGGTAACCGGCATCGGAGGCTCCTACCTGGGTGCCAGGGCAGTAATTGAAGCCTTGTCCGGCCCGTTTGATGGCCTTCTGGAGCAACCCGAAAAAAAATCTCCCCTGGTATTGTATGCCGGTCATCACATGGATGAAGATTACCAGTTTCACCTGATGCAGTTGCTGGACCAGAAAGATTATTCTGTGATAGTGATTTCAAAATCAGGGACCACCACCGAGCCTGCCATTGCCTTTCGTCTGCTCAAAAGCCACCTGGAAGGCAAATACGGAGATGAAGAGGCTTCTTCCAGGGTTTATGCTATCACCGATGCATCAAAAGGTGCATTGAAAAAACTGGCAGATGAGAAAAATTATGCTACCTATGTGATCCCTGATGATGTAGGCGGTCGCTATTCGGTCCTAACCCCGGTAGGTCTTCTTCCCATTGCGGCAGCCGGGATCAGCATCCGCAAGTTGATCGAAGGAGCGCAGAACATGGAAAAATTCCTGAAAGAAAAGTCAGAACTATCCGAAAACCCTGCCGGGCTTTATGCGGTACTCCGGAATATTCTTTACCAAAAGGGCAAAACCATTGAGATTCTTGCCGGTTATAATCCTTCCCTTCATTATTTCATTGAATGGTGGAAACAACTATACGGGGAAAGTGAAGGCAAAGAGGGAAAAGGTATCTTTCCGGCAGGTGTCGGGTTTACCACCGATTTGCACTCCATGGGGCAATATATTCAGGACGGGCTAAGGAATTTATTTGAAACAGTGATCAATATTGAGGCCCCCCGGAATAAAGTGGAGGTTCCTCATGATCCGGATAATCTGGACGGATTAAATTACCTTAAGGAAAAAAGGATCAGCTATGTAAATGCCATGGCCTCCAAAGCCACCATGCTCGCCCATGTGGATGGGGGAGTGCCCAATATGGAAATTGTCCTTCCTGAAATAAATGAGGAAACTTTGGGTGAAATGGTATATTTTTTCGAAATGGGTTGTGCTCTCAGCGGCTACATCCTGGATGTAAACCCCTTCGATCAACCGGGGGTTGAAGCCTATAAAAAAAATATGTTTGCCCTTCTTGAAAAACCTGGTTTTGAAAAAGAATCCGAAGCAATAAAAAAGCGGCTCCGTTAACGAGCCGCTTTTTTATTTCCGTTATGGAGTATGGGGTTATTTCACCAGGGTCATGCTAAGTTCAACACGGTAAGTAACTTCTTCTCCATCCTCATCTTCATCAGTAAATTCATGTGCGGCTTCTCCAACTACCCTGTCGGAGCGTTTTTCAGTTAATTCGAAAACCAGCATTCCTCCGAACATATCATCTTCTTCCGGGTCATCAAGGTTGATGGTGAGGTTGTCTCCTATCAGGGTCCACTGAAATGGATCCTCTTCCCCATCATCAAGATGAGCTACTCCTGTTCCATCCTCGTTAAAGGTAATGGTTTCCATGTCATCCATGTCGTCCGTCATGAATAGCTCCCCGTCAATGTAGAGGTTCATTACCATGCTTTGCACATTCCAGGTGCCGACAATTGTAAAGTCGTCATCATCGTCGCTGCAGGCTGAAAATACAAATGCCAATGCGCCTAAAAGAGCAATTAATTTTAAATTTTTCATAATGCTGTAATTTTGGTTTTTAGTTGGTTAATGTAAAACAAAGATATAAAAAATTGGTCAAAACATTTGTTTAGGGGCTTGAACCATTAATATACAAGAGAATGGATATTTCGAAGGATGCCTCAGGAAGCCGGTTTTCAGGAGTTTTCCTTGTAATAACAATGCCGGCAAAGGGGTTCATAGGCATCGGTTTCACCAAGCACCACCAGTTTCTCATCTAAGATGGTGCGATGAGAGTATTGGGCCAGGCTGCCGCACCGCATACAAACCGCATGCACCTTGGTAATGTATTCTGCTGTGGCAAGCAGGGCCGGCATGGGGCCGAAGGGTTTTCCCTTAAAATCCATATCCAGTCCGGCCACAATCACCCGTATCCCTGAATTGGCCATTTGGTTGCAGACATTGGGCAATTCCAGGTCAAAGAACTGGGCTTCATCAATTCCCACCACATCCACCTCGTTGGCCATCAGCAAAATATTGGAAGAAGAAGGCACCGGGGTAGACATGATCTCATTGGCATCGTGAGAAACTACCATTTCCTCATCATAGCGAACGTCAATGGCAGGTTTGAATATCTCAACCTTTAATCCTGCAATGCGGGCACGCTTGAGCCGGCGGATCAACTCTTCGGTTTTGCCCGAGAACATGCTGCCGCAAATCACTTCGATCCATCCGCGCCCCCTCGAACGCTCCATGTCATTTTCAAGAAACATGCAATGATTTTTTCTTTATTCTTTGTTACCTTTACAGGAAATTTTTCCGCCCATACGGCACAAAAATAATCAATAACTTTACACAATATCCAACTGATTATAGCCTTTGTTATTTTAAAAACCCATTTGTGAGTTTATCTTATGAACCAACCCGAAGCAAAAGATAAAATTGTCAGTTTACTTGAAGAAATAGTTGAACGCGCACACTTTATCAATCAAAATCATCCGCAAAAAGATCTTTCTCTGGATATAGATGCGGTAATGGACGACCTTCGGTCGCTTTACCGGCAGTTTACACTTTTGAAGAAAGAAAATTCTGGAGCCAATCAGTTCCATGCCCCGGAAGAAAGTTTTGTGTCTTCAAAAGACATTGAAAGGGAGGAAAAAGAACCTGAAACCAAAACTGAGGAGCCACGCAAGCATCTTCCATTTGTTTACGACGAATCCACAACGGATCAGGCTCCAACTGAAGAAGAAAAGCAAACCCCTCCCGAACCCAGGCCCGAACCGGAAAACTTCACCCGGGAAACACCCCCTCAAAAGGAAGACCACCCTGCTCCGGCTTCGGAAGTGGAACAGAAGGCACCAACGGTACCTTCCGATGAAAAAACAGAAGAAAAGGATGAAATAAAAGAAGAGAAGGAAGAGAAAAAGGAAAACAAAACACCAACCCAGGCTGATACCAAAGGAGAAGGTATGGAAAGCAAGCATGAGGACCACCATGAGCCTGAGGACACTCCCGGGCAGGAACAGTTCCCCAGTCAACCACCCAAACCGGAAAAAACCCAGGCTTCTGCCCCCGGCAATGGCTCTAAAGCCATCATTGACCTTTTTTCCGACTCACCCTCCAATGCCATAGGTGATCAGTACCGGAAGGATGACAATTCCCTGCATCAGCGTATTTCCGGGCAGAAGGAAGATAAAAGCATTGGAACCCGTATGCAGCAAAAAGGGATTTCCAGCCTTAAGGATGCCATCGGGGTAAATGATAAGTTTTTGTTTATCAATGAACTGTTCAACGGGAATATACAGGCCTACAACGAGGCCATCTCAAAACTCAACAACTCCGATTCTTTAAATGAAGCCTTTGATTACCTTAACGAGTTGAACCGGGAGTTTGCCTGGGATGCCAAACGATCGGAGCAGACCATTGAAAAACTTGCTGCTTTTGTTCAACGAAGGTATGCAGGCAACTAACCATCCCAATAAGCTGCCATGTCAAAACTATTTGTTGTGCCCACCCCTGTCGGTAACCTGGAAGATATGACATTCAGGGCTGCTAGGGTTTTGCAGCAGGTGGATTATGTTCTGGCAGAGGATACCCGAAACACCGGAAAATTGTTGCAACATTACGGTATTTCCACCAAAATGATTTCCCACCATCAGCACAATGAACACACTGCCCTGGCATCGGTTATGGAAAAGCTGGCCTCCGGGATGACACTGGCCCTGGTGAGCGATGCCGGTACGCCAGGGATATCCGATCCCGGGTTTTTGCTGGTCAGGGAATGCATCAGGCAGGGCATTGAGGTGGAATGCCTTCCGGGTGCCACTTCATTTGTTCCTGCATTGGTTAATTCAGGATTGCCAAGCGACCGCTTTTGCTTTGAAGGCTTTTTACCCCTAAAAAAAGGAAGAAAAGCACGCATGGAAATGCTGGCTTCCGAAACGCGTACCATGGTGTTTTTTGAATCGCCCCACCGGCTGATCAAAACCCTGAAATTGTTTGCCGAAGTTTTTGGGGAAGAACGGCAGGCATCTGTCTCCAGGGAGATCAGCAAACTTTTTGAGAAAAATGTGCGGGGATCTTTGCGGGAACTAATCGCTCATTTTGAGGAGGGCACCGTTAAAGGCGAGATAACCCTGGTGGTTGCCGGTTCAAAATACAAAGATTAAGAATACAGAAAACTGCCCGGTAATTTTATTCGTTGAGCTTAAGTACTGCCATAAAAGCCTGTTGCGGTATTTCCACATTGCCCACCTGTCGCATGCGCTTTTTCCCTTTTTTCTGTTTCTCCAGCAGCTTTCGTTTACGGGTAATATCTCCCCCGTAGCATTTGGCAGTAACATCCTTTCGCAATGCTTTTACGGTTTCCCGCGCAATGATTTTAGAGCCGATACCGGCTTGTATGGCAATGTCGAATTGCTGTCGGGGGATCAGCTGCCGCAGTTTTTCACAGATTTTTTTGCCAAGCTCATAGGCATTCTCCCGGTGAATGAGTGCCGAAAGAGCATCAACCTGTTCGCCGTTAAGCAGAATATCCAGTTTTACCAGGTTGGAGGCTTTATAACCTGTGGGGAAGTAATCCAAAGAAGCATAGCCACGGGAAATGGTTTTCAGGCGGTCGTAAAAGTCAAAAACGATTTCCGAAAGAGGCAGCTCAAAGGTTAGCTCCACCCGGTTGGTGGTCAGATACACCTGGTTTTTTACTACCCCGCGTTTATCAAGGCATAACGACATCACCGCACCCACAAAATCAGCTTTGGTAATGATCTGTGCAGAAATAAAGGGTTCTTCAACATAATCCAGGTCGGTTACGTCAGGAAGGTCGGAGGGGTTGTTTACAAGCACGAATTCTCCCTTTTTGGTGTAAGCCTTGTAGGAAACGTTGGGAACGGTATTGATCACAGTCATTTCAAATTCCCGCTCCAGCCGTTCCTGCACAATTTCCATGTGCAGCATGCCTAAAAACCCACAACGGAATCCAAAGCCAAGTGCTGCCGAGCTTTCAGGCTCAAAAGTGAGGGAGGCATCATTTAGTTGCAATTTCTCCATGGCGGCCCTTAATTCTTCGTAATCATCGGTATCCACCGGGTAAATACCGGCAAAAACCATGGGTTTTACATTCTCAAAACCTTTGATGGCGTTGGGGGTAGGGCGCTTAACATGAGTAATGGTATCCCCGACTTTTACTTCCCTTGCATCTTTGATCCCGGAGATGATATAACCAACATCTCCGGCATAGATGGTTTTTTTGGGCAGCTGGTTAAGTTTTAAAACTCCCACTTCGTCGGCGTCATATTCGCGCTTGGTATTCATAAACTTCACGGAGTCGCCCTTGCTGATGGCCCCGTTAAAAATCCTGAAATAGGCTACTACTCCGCGAAAAGGGTTGTAAATGGAATCAAAAATGAGTGCCTGCAGCGGGGCCTCGGGGTCACCTTTTGGAGAGGGAATACGCTCAATAATTGCCTTCATGATGGCATCCACCCCAAAGCCGGTTTTTCCGCTGGCCGGAATGATTTCATCGGGGTCGCAGCCGATAAGGTCCACAATCTGTTCGGCCACCTCTTCGGGCATGGCCCCGGGAAGGTCCATTTTATTTAAAACAGGAATGATCACAAGATCGTGTTCCAGGGCAAGGTATAGATTGGAAATGGTCTGGGCTTCGATACCCTGTGAGGCATCTACGATGAGCAAAGCTCCTTCGCAGGCGGCAATGGAACGGGATACCTCGTAACTGAAATCCACATGACCGGGAGTATCGATAAGGTTTAATACATAATGTTCTCCCTCAACTTCATAATCCATTTGCACGGCATGGCTCTTGATGGTAATGCCACGCTCGCGTTCAAGGTCCATATTGTCAAGCAATTGCTCTTTAAACTCCCTTTCGGTGATGGTTCGGGTAACCTGAAGCAAACGGTCCGCAAGGGTGCTTTTGCCGTGGTCTATATGGGCGATGATGCAAAAATTCCGGATATTTTTCATAGCCTGCAAAAATACAACTAAAAACCTTATTTTTTACATTTTATTTGTGCTTTCAGCCAGCAGGTGACGGAGATTTTCTTTATGAAATATGTTTTGAAATTCAACCCTTTAACCTTAAGCCCGCCGGTTTTGTCTTTAATAAAAATCTGCCTGCATAAACCCCTGATATAAAAACCAACATACCCATATTTTTTTTAATTTTGGCCTCCGGTGTTTTTACAAAATAAAAAGCACGGGCTTATCGTATTAATCATATGTTAAAATAAGTGAACGTTTTTTAATCCGGGGTTTTTAACATCGCAACCTTTATGGCCTTAAACCGTATCTTTCCCTTTGTCTTTTTCCTCTTAACCGTAACGGGCGGTTTTTCCCAGATAACCTTTCCCATCAACCAGCACGATGGCCAAACCATCGAAACTTGCTCCGGAACATTTGTGGACAGCGGTGGGGACACCCTTACCGCCTATGGTACCAATGAAAATTTTTCCCTGACCTTTTGCAGTTCCGAAGAAGAGAATCCTTTTCTTGAGCTGGAATTCCTGTTTTTTGAGCTGGGGCAGGGAGATATGCTGCATGTCTATGACGGGGATTCTGACCAGGCTCCGCTGATCATTCAGGCATCCAATTATGACCTGGACGGGGAAATCATTGTTTCCTCCGGCGAATGTCTGCACTTTCACTTTGTATCATCTCCCTCTGATCCCGGGGCCGGATGGTATGCCCCCATTTCCTGCAAAACCCTTTGTGAAACATTTGTAGCAGAGATCATCCCGGATGAAAACACTTTTAAGTATTGCCCCGAAACAGGAAATGTTTCATTCAGTGGCTCTGCCACCTACCAGGGCGATAATGTGGATTATGACCCCACTCAGTTCGTTTATGAATGGACTTTTGGAGAAGAGACTTTCACGGGCAGCCAGATTACCATTTTTCTGGATGAGCCCGCGGCTTACCCCCTAACATTAAGCGTGGAAGATCCTCAAAACGATTGTATTGCCCAGGTTACGGAAATTGTGTTGGTGGGTACGGTTCCCTCTTTTGACGGAACCATTTCCACGGCAGATACCACCTGCTTGGCAGATCCTTTTTCACTGGTGGGCGTGGTAACCCCCACCATCTGGACAGGTTTTCCAACGGCTGTGGTTGAAACCGAGGCTATTCCAGACGGCACGGGAGAGCACTACGAATCCTCTATTGTTTTTGATGTATTTGAAGACGATGCCGAAATCCTTTCTGCCATTGATGTTGACCGGGTTTGCCTGAACATTGAACATGTAAATCATGGCCAGTTACAGTTTGAGTTGGAGTGCCCCAATGGCGCCACCGTTATGCTGAAGGACTACGGAAGCGGAACGGCCAATCTGGGTGAACCTGTGGTTTGGAGTCCTGAACCTCCCGGGGTGGGATATGAGTATTGTTTCACCAACGATGAGCCACAGTATGGCACAATGGCTGAAACTACACCACAGTATCATGAGTATACCGATACCGATGGAAACTATTATTTCAATGCACCCTACCTTCCTCCGGGGTCTTATACCCCTGACGAAACCCTGGCTGCACTTACCGGATGTCCCCTTAACGGGGAGTGGACCCTCAGGGTCAAAGACAATGTGCCGGGTGACAACGGGCATATGTTTGGCTGGAGCTTGTTTTTTCATGAAGATTTTTACCCCGACTCCCTGATCTTCACTCCTGAAATAGTTTTTGAGCAGTGGTATATGGGAGACACCCCCCTGGAAGGAAATCCCGCTTCGGTTACCCTGGATGAACCGGGAGACTATGATTTTTGGTTTGTGGCGGAAGATAATTTTGGTTGTTCATATGATACCACCCTTTCTGTTCATGCCCTGCCATTACCCAATGCGGAAATAATTTCTGAACTGGAAATGCCCGTTTGCGAAGGTGATTCTACCCTGCTGACGGTACAACCCATAAATAATGATGGTCATCACTGGGTTTACCAGTGGATGTACGAAGGGGTCGACATCCCTGATGCCACTTACGACACCCTTATGGCAAAGGAGCCGGGAAGCTATATGGTAATGGTATTGGATACCATTACCGGCTGTCAGGAATTCATAGACTTTCTTTTTGAGGATCAGAATTGCGACCTGAACATTCCCAATGTTTTCACTCCCAATGCCGATGGGATTAATGATTATTTTGAAATTGAAAACCTGGAGCATTACCCCCAGGCACAGATACAGATATTTAACCGCTGGGGCAAAAAGGTTTTTGAACATTCGGATTATTACGGCAACTGGTGGGACGGACGCGACCAGCCCGACGGGGTTTATTATTATGTGCTGATCTATTCCAGGGGAGGGGAAAGAAAATATGCCGAAGGGGTGGTTCATATAATAAGATGACCCGGAAACCCTTTTTCCAGGGGTATGTCGTCTGATCTTTGCTGAAAAATTTTCCCTGGTTTTTCCCGGGGTTTTCGGCAAAAGTCAGATTAATTTTTGTGTTTTAACCGAATACATTAATTTTGGGGCTTTCTTAAACAACATAATTCCAAATCATAAACCAATTTAACTTTTTATGTCAACAGAAAATAACCAGAAAGAGGGCGTGATGCAAAAGATCCTCAACAAGATTGAAGTTGTTGGGAACAAATTGCCTCAGCCTGTGACATTGTTTGCAATTCTGATAGGGATCGTATTGATCCTTTCCTGGATTTTCGGAAATCTTGGACTCAGTGCGGAGCATCCCTCCCCGGAGGTGACAGAACCCATTAAAGCAGTAAACCTTTTGAATGCAGAAGGCATCCAAAAGATCCTGACATCTATGGTGGAAGTATTTGCCAAATTCCCGCCCCTTGGGTTGGTTTTGGTGGTTATGTTAGGTATTGGTGTGGCCGAGCGCAGCGGGCTGATATCCGTTGCCCTCAGGGTATTTGTTTCAAAAGTACCCGCATCCCTTATTACTTTCTCTATCGTGGTAGCAGGTATGGTTAGCTCTGTTGCAGCTGATGCAGGCTATGTAGTGCTGATTCCTTTGGGTGCAGCCATTTTCAAAAGCATGGGCCGTCACCCCATGGCGGGTTTGGCAGCTGCCTTTGCCGGGGTTTCCGGCGGTTTCGGCGCCAATTTCCTCCCTACCGGTCTTGACCCCATGATGGCAGCCTTTACCCAGTCTGCCGCAACCATTATGGATCCCACATATACCGTTAACCCCCTGTCGAATTATTATCTGATGGCTGCTTCTGTACCATTGGTTGGTTTGGCAGGTACCTGGGTAACTGAAAAGATCATTGTCCCAAGGCTTGGCCAATACGAAGGTGGTGATGAAGAAGCTTATGAAAGCGGCTTTACTCCTCTGGAAAGGCGGGGTTTAAAATGGGCTATGGTTACCGTAGTGGCGATTCTGGTGCTTATTGCACTGGCCATTATCCCCTCCGAAGGGGTACTCAGAGATGCAGATGGCGGGTTGAATCCCTTCTACAACTCCATCGTTCCCCTGATGTTTATTTTGTTCTTTGTTACCGGTCTGGTTTATGGTTTGGTTGCCAAAACCATTAAAGGAGACAAGGATGTTTCGAATATGACGGCCGAATCCATGAGCACCATGGGCGGGTATATTGTGCTGGCCTTTGTGGCTGCCCACCTTGTGGAGTTCTTTATCTGGTCTAACCTGGGCTCCATCCTTGCCATTTCAGGGGCCGCCGGTTTACAGAATATCGGGTTTGTGGGTATTCCTTTGCTGGTAGCGTTTATCCTGGTGTCTTCCTTTATTAACCTCATCATAGGAAGTGCCTCTGCCAAGTGGGCCATCCTGGCACCTATTTTTGTACCCATGCTTATGCTGATGGGATTTTCGCCCGAGGTTACACAGGCAGCTTACAGGATCGGAGATTCTTACTCCAATATCTTAACACCCCTGCTGCCTTACTTCCCTCTGGTAATTGTTTTTGCCCAGAAATACTCCAAAAACATTGGTATAGGTACCATCATTTCCGTGATGCTGCCTTATGCCATTGCCTTCATGATTGTGAGGATACCGATGTTTATAGCATGGCTGCTGCTCGAAATTCCATTGGGAATTGAGGGCCCGATTGGCTATCCCAACTAAATTTAATTCATTTTTTTTATAAACCCCGGGAAGACCACCCGGGGTTTTTTACTGTTTGTTTCAATGCGTTTACCCGGGGAATTTGCCTGATCTGTTTATTCTTTATTATTTTTGGAACAGAAAACGGTTTTAATGAACAGCAGCCAGGATCCTTCTTCTTCCCATATAGTCTCTATCCTGCAGGAAAGGGCCAAGGAGTTGCGTTGCCTGTTTGATTTGCATGAAATTTTAAAAAACCATGAAGAATCCCCTTTGCAGGAAGTGCTCAATGAAGTGGCCGGGATCATTCCCCCTGCTTTCAAGCATCCGGCCATTTGCAGTGCAAAGATCATTTTTGAAGACCTGGAAGCCCGCAGCAAAGGTTTTGAACCTACCGATATTTTTCATTCCATACCCATTTTTATAGAGGAGCGGCAGGGGGGATCTGTAAATGTTTATTACAAACACTCAAAAAAATTAGATACCGTAAGGCCATTTTTAAGGGAAGAGTTACAATTGTTGAAAACCATCGCCCATCAACTGGAATCATTCATCATAATGCGCCGCTTAAAAAGTTCAATGGAGGTGCTTGAAAAAAAGGAAGTACCCGAAGGGATGGAGGATGACATGCGCGGATTCCTGTTTGCCGATAAGGACGATCACTGGCGGTGGAGGGAAGAGATGGCAGTTTTGATGGCCGACACTTTGGACATGGAACGCTTTGGGGTAAAGGCCGTTTACCTGATTGGCAGTACCAAAACCGGACAGGCCGGGCCGGGCTCTGACATTGATCTTTTGGTGCATTGCATAGATGAGGAGCATAAAAAGGAAAAGATCCGGATTTATTTTGAAGGCTGGGGTTTGTGCCTTTCGGAGCTGAACTTTCAGAAAACCGGCGCAAAAACGCCTGGCAGCCTGGTAGACCTTCACCTGATTACCGACCGGGATATTGAAAAGAAAACAAGCTTTGCGGTGATGCTTGATTCCCATACCAACTCCGCGAAACTTTTAAGAAAAGCCGGCCAACATGAATGACCTTTGTTTTTTTGTTTCAGACCTTCATGGAAAGCTTGCAAGATATGAAAAGCTTTTTTCGCAGATTGCCGGGACCTCTCCAAGGGCGGTTTTCTTTGGAGGAGACCTGTTGCCCGGAACGGCCCTGTTTGGTGCACCCAAATCAGATCCTTATCCCGATTTTGTCAATGATTACCTTGGCAAACAAATGGCGCAGCTCCGAAAAAAAATGGGAGCATCCTATCCTGCTGTTTTTATTATTCCGGGCAACGACGACCCCCGAATGGAAGAATCCTCCTTCCTGAAGCATGAAAAAGAAGGATTGTGGCATTACATCCATGGCAAGACTTTCAATCTGGATGGGTACAATGTGTTCGGTTACGCTTATGTGCCTCCAACTCCCTTTATGCTCAAAGACTGGGAGCGGTACGATGTTTCCCGTTTTGTTGACCCGGGTTGCGTTCATCCGGGTGAGGGTTTCCGTACAGTTAAATCTGAAGAAGATGTTGAATTTGCCACCATCAGGGAGGATCTCAACAAGCTGGCCGGGGATAAAAACCTTGAAAAATCGGTTTTCCTCTTTCATTCTCCTCCATACCAGACCCATCTTGACAGGGCCGCACTGGATGGAGTTATGATCGACCATGTTCCCGCAGACGTGCATGTTGGAAGCATTGCCATCAAGGAATTTATTGAAGACCGGCAACCCATGCTCACCCTGCACGGGCACATCCATGAATCAGCCTCCATTACAGGCTACTGGAAACAACAGATGGGCCGAACCTGGGCTTTGTCTGCCGCCACCAATGACCCGGGTCTTTCCCTGGTCAGGTTCAGGCTTCATGATCCGGGAAATGCAGAACGCCTTGTTTTGTAAATTTCGTTAAATTGCCCTGTCCTTCGGTTAATCTTTGTGCAGATTCCCTTAATTTCGTATCTTGTTTTATACAAAGAAAAAAGAACCATGCTTTCTCAGGAAATCTCAAAAAATTATCAAAATACCTGTAAGCTGCTACATCGCCGGCGACTTTCGGATGCCCTGGTATTGCTGCGCAAGCTGGTAAGCGAAAGCCAGAAGGAGTTTTTGAACGAACAACTTGATGAATTGCTGCATACCTACAAAAACCTGCTGGAACATTCTTTTTCACAGGTTAAGGATCCGGAACGGGAAAGGGTTTACCTTTACCTGATACGCAGCATGCTCGAACTTGCCGATGAACTTCGGGAGTATTTGCTTACCCAAAGCGCACCAGGCAACACATACCGCTTGAAGCGTGATCTCTCCAGGCAGGGAAAAATCGAAAGAAACGAAGCCCTGAATATTCTGGAAAACATCACTTTTGACCGGGAACTTGCCGGAATTTTAAGAGATGTTACCCTTGAGGACAGCAGCAGTTTGCCAAGCCGTGAAGAAGCCCTGGAGAAAATTTTCAAGATCATTTGGCTTACCGACAAATACTCTGATACCGAAATGGAATTGCTGGAGGCAGTGTGTGATTCCAATAAACTGCCGTGGCACGATAAGGCCCTGGTGGTTAGTGCATTGTCGCTGAGTCTGCTCCGGTATTTTGACGTGAACAAGTTTTTACTCCTTTTTCGTTTTGTTGGAAAAAGGGAAGACCTGGTCTGGGAAAGAGCCATGATTGGCCTGTTTGTCAGCTTTCTCAAATATAATGATCGCTTTTACCTTTATCCTGTTTTGGAAGAAAAAACCAGGGAGCTTAAGAAGTTTCCGCAAATTGAGCAGCATATTGAGGCCATATTGATCCAATACACCAAATCAAGGGAAACGGAAAAAGTGAAAAAGAAGTGGGAGGAAGAGATCTTGCCCGAAATGATGAAGATGCGCCCCCGCATTGAAGAAAAGCTTGACCTTGACAATATTTTCCAGGAAGAGTTTGGGGAGGAAAAAAATCCCGATTGGGAAACTGTGTTTGAAGATGCCCCCGATCTGCTTGACAAACTGCAGGAGTTTACCGAAATGCAGATGGAAGGCATGGATGTGTTCATGAGTGCCTTTTCTCAATTGAAAAATTTCCCCTTTTTCCAGGAAATCAGCAACTGGTTTGTTCCTTTCTACACCGAAAACCAGGCCATCAGCCATATCATCAAAGAACCCGGCAAAGACATTGACCTGACACCATTGGTGGAAAAGCTTGAGTCGACCTATTTTATGTGCAACTCCGACAAGTACTCCTTCTGTTTGAACCTGGGCCTGGTGCCCGATCAGCAGAAATCCATGATGATGAACATGCTCAATGCCGAAATGGAAAATATTTCAGAGCTGGAAAAAGATGAAAACCTGCTGAACAGTTTCGCCAGGACAAAAAGCGTCTACACCCAGTATTTTCAGGATCTATACCGGTTTTTTAAACTGCATCCCTGGAGGCGGGAGTTTGACGACATTTTTGACATTGAACTCGATCTTCACGAAACATTCTTTGTGAAGCAACTGGTGTCTGATAACAAAACCATCCGCAATATTGCAGAATTCTTTTTTGATAAAAAGTTTTACCCCGATGCCCTGAAGGTATTTCTGAACATACTGCAGGAAGACCAGAGCAATATTGAGCTTTTTGAAAAAATTGCGTTTTGTTATGAAAAAACCGGTGACTTTGCAAAGGCCTACGAATATTACCAGAAGGCCGACCTGATTGAGTCCGATCGCTTATGGATCATAAAAAAGCTGGCTTATTGCTGCAAGTTTTTGAACAGGTGGGAGGACGCCCTCAGGTATTACCGTCAGGCGGAAAAACAAGATCCGGAGGATTTGAAGATCCAGGCCAATATAGGTCAGTGCCTGATCCACCTTGAGCAATACCAGGAAGCCCTGGATTATTATTTTAAGGTGGAAGTGCTGGCGCCCGAAAATCACCGTATTCGCAGGCCCCTGGCCTGGTGCTCATTTTTGATCGGTAAACTTGACACGGCCAAAGATTACCTTACACGCCTGCTGGCCAAAGAACCCGATAACCGCTACGACCTGCTCAATCTTGGTCATGTGCTCTGGAGCATGGGAGAACCAAAAAGGGCCTTCGATATGTATTTGAAAAGTATTCTTTCCTGGAAAAACATCAGGGCCTTCGAATCATCCTTCAATGACGACCGACAACACCTGCTTGAAAAAGGCATCTCCACATTTGAAATGGACCTGATGCTGGATTACCTGAAAATAGAGGTAAGGCAAAGACAAAAAACCAGGTCCTGAGAAAAAAAGATATTTTTTTATTTTTCTGCGCAGCGTTTTGCCCCTTTCCTTCGTCTTGTTTATGTGACCCCGATTATTGTTATGCCCGCAGGCAAAAAGGGTAAGTTTGACATTCTGATCAAACGGGTCACAAAATAACAGCACCTTTTGCCTGAATGTTAAGGCTTAACAATATTCATCGTTCATTTTTTATTGGAAAATACAATGCCGGATTTTACCCCTGGCAGGTTTTGCCGGGGCTTTTTCTCCTTTTTTCCTAATATTTTCCGTTTTTCAGGTTTTGTATTTGTTTCAGGGTATACGGTAGTGGCCGCGAAAACTTCAAATGCCACCAAATGGTTCAGAATCAGAAGCTGACAAACAACATTGACCAACTTCAACTAACCCGCGGCCATTGCCCTGAAACTTTTTGCTTACGGATTGTTTCTTTTGTTAATTCATATGCTAAGGATCCGTTTGGGATATGTGCTAAAAGCAACTTGCCCGGGCGGATCTTTTTTCTTGGAGTGAATCCGGAGCCCTTCTGACAGTGAAATTCCTTTTTCTGCTGAAACTCCGGGAAGTTAGTGTGGTTTGATTTGTTCGTTTAATCAATGAAAGAATTTTACAGTAAGTTTTTTCTTTTATTCCTTTTGTCTTTTTTCCTGCTTTCAACCTTTGCAGGTTGCCGGAAAGAAGACCCCATGCATGATATCCCCCTGCCTCTTTTGGTTGAGGTTAGAGAACAATTTTCCTCCCCTGAAAGGGTTTTTATGCTTAAAGTGGAAACCATTCAGGATTTTCCCTGTGAAAACTTCTTTATACTTTACTCTGCCCATCAAACCTTTGGAATCAGGAACATTATTTTTGAAGGCCTCGAAGCACCAACGGTTTGTATAACCAATTTCTCTCCCGCAAAGGCTTATATCCCGTTGGACTATCTCGAGGAGGGGCGCAACCACATCCGATTTTATATTAATCAGGAAGAAATGTTAACCCATTTTGACCTGGACGAAAAACAACTCAATATTTCCATTTCAGGGAAGGAAACCCCGTTTTTAAAATTCCGGGAAAAACTAATACACAGGGTACCCTCTGATTTTGTCTGGGGCTATACTTCAAAAAAAACCAATGCCGAAGTCGATCATCACGATGATTTTTTTCAACTCATGCTTGATCATGGGGCTTTAGAGCAGGAGTTGGAGCCCGGCAATTACGGATTTTTCAGAATACACGAAAATTATGAGCTGGAGATATTCCATGCCGAAGACATTTCGCTGCCAAACCCATACAAAGGTTTTGTTTTTGCTTATGATGGGGAGTTTGACTTGCTGGAACAGTTGGCAGATAACTTCAAGGAAACGCTCATCATAGATATTAGTACAGGAGAAGGTGATATTTATCACAATCAATAGATAAAGCCATATTTCATGGCTTTTCCTGAAGTTAAATCGCTCTTTGAGGCTTGAAAACAGGTTTTTCAGGGCTTTGTCCGTCAATTTAAAAGAATTATTATCTTTGTTTTTACGAAGAAATTTTATTTGGTGGACTCCCTGAAAAAAATACTGAAAGGTTGCCTGAAAAACATCAAGGCCGACCAGTATAAACTATACAACCTATATTCTTCCAGGATGTATGGTGTATGCCTGCGTTATGCCGGCAGTACTGATGAAGCCCAGGATATTTTACAGGAAGGATTTATCAGGGTTTTTCAGCACCTTCGATCCTTTAAAGGAAAAGGCAGTTTTGAAGGTTGGATCAAAAGGATCATGGTCAATACGGCAATAGAGAAATACCGCGAAAGGATCTATCATTTATCAATAGATTCCATTTCGGAAAACGACCACCATTTTACCGACAATTTTGCCGTTGAACTGCTTGAGGTAAATGATGTGCTGGCTTTGATACAGGAGCTGCCCGATCAGTATCGCCTGGTTTTTAACCTTTTTGCTTTGGAAGGATATTCTCATAAGGAGATTGGGGAAATGCTGAGCATTTCAGAATCAACCTCCCGCTCCAACCTTGCAAGGGCAAGAAGTTTGCTTAAGGGTAAGATTACACGGGAGCTTGTTATTGTTGAAAAGGCCATTTAAAAAATAAGATGTTGGAAAATTACTTTTTTGATCGGAGAGTCAGAAAGAAGTTCAGGGGCTTTGAGCCGGAACCTCCGGTAGGCATGTGGCAAAAAATAGATGAGGGCCTCAGCCCGGCCCCGGCCAGGCCTGTTTTTCCGCATTTTATGAGGGTTGCAGCCTCTGTGGCGGTATTGCTGCTTGCAGGGTTTTCAATCTGGTATATTTGGGATGAACCTTCAACTGAACCCGTTTTGTCCGGTCTGGAAAGCCCCTCCATGGTTATTCCTGTTTTGACAGAGGCAACTCCTGAATTGATGCATGAAAGGGAAGCAGCTGCCAGAGCAATCCCTGCAGTTTATTCTGAAACGCAGCAGACAGAGGAAACCACAGCAAAACAACAAACTGAATTCGTTGAGGCTCAACGCAGTACTATGTTAAGCTTTTCCTCCTTTGATTCACCCGAACTCCGGCTAAAAGGATACCAGCCTGCTTTTGAATCAGAAGATGGAGAAGCCCCCATTTTTTCGGATTTTGCTGATTTCCTTGCCGATGAAACTCTTTTGTCCTCCAACCGGGAGACACAACCCGGCAATTTTTCCTTAAGTGTGCATTTTGCTCCCCAGTATAATCACCGTTACCTTTCTCCACGCGGAGAATCGGGTTTTATGGGCATTCCGTTTGAAAACCTTGAAGAAACCATCAACACCTATAGCTTTGGATTGTCGGGTAACTTCAATATTACCCGCAGGTTTGCAGTGCAAACAGGCCTGCATTATCTGAATATCGGACAGTATGTTGATGAGATCCTGGCTTACGGGCATATCCACAAAAAGGAAATCTACCAGTTGGATCCCGGCCGTCCTTTCTCTCATCCCCAAACCATAATTACCTCACAAGGCACCATTCGCCTGAAGGATGCCTCACTCTATTTTGCCGATGTTCAGTCATTCCGCGTAATGACCAATAAGCAGACTCTTGGATTTGATGATCCCAAATATTTACGGCAAAGAGAAAAAGGCCTGACGCAAAGCTTTGGCTATCTGGAAATCCCCCTGATTTTCCGCTACATGGTTTTTGAAAACCAGGTGGGCATCCATCTTAAAGGAGGCATTACCGGGAATTACCTTGTCAGGAATGAAGTTTTCCTGGGCAGAGACACAAGGCAGGAATCCATAGGGGAGACCCATGGATTGAGAAACGTTAACTTTTCTGCCATTGGTGGATTTGTCATGTCGGTACCCCTTTCACCACGAATGAGCCTGAACCTTGAGCCGACTGCACAAATATTCCTGCACTCTGTTGGTGACAATAGGTTCATAGATGGCAGAGCCTTCCCTTATAACTTCTCACTGTATTCAGGGATTTCTTACCGGTTCTAGATTGTCAATCCTGTTTTTAGGGTTTCTTTCGGATTACAAAGTTCCCACCGGCATCATGTAAAGCACATCGTACTGGTCATCAAGTTGCAGTATCCTTTCCACTTCTTCGTCTCTGTAAGCCCCGATAACAACTGTTCCAAGGTCAAGAGCGGCGGCCTGAAGGTGCAGGTTTTGGGATGCATGGCCTATTTCATTGTAAACATAGCGCCTGCCCCGGTCACCGTATCGGTCAGTAGTTCTTTCAAATTCTGCTGCAAAAACAAACACGGCCCCTCCTTCAGCCAGCATTGACTGGCTCAGGGATGCCCTTGCAAGATCAGACCCGATATCGGCTTCACGGATAAACTCCAGCTCATGCTCATGGGGGTGGTAGTGGTAAATCCCTTTTTTCAGGTCTTGCACATTGTTCACTACCACAAACATCTCCAGTGGAAAGGTGGCACCTGCGGAAGGAGCGGTCCGGAATCCTCTCCGCTCATCGGTAATTCCCTGGGCCGACCACAACAACTGAGAAACCTGCTCAAGAGTTAAAGGGTCGGTCTGGTAACTGCGGATGGAGCGACGCAAAGTAAGGGCTTTTTCAAGGCTCATTTCGCCGTCTGTAACAGGGTTAGGCAATGCAATGGTGCTGCCCGGGCTTAAATTAAGATTCTGGCTATTGGTTTGCATAACGTTTTCATTTGTGTTTGGGGTTACCGTGCGGGATGAAATTTTAAAAACAATGGCAACAATTCCAATAAATGCAAAAACCGCAAGGATATAGACATATTTTTTCATTTTCCTGTATTTTTTTGGGTTTGATCTACCAAAGTTATAAAGGTTTTGGAAGAAATCCTGCATGTTTTGTGATATTGAAAAGCGTAAAAATCCTGTCCTCATAAAACCCTTTTCAGGCAGGAAAAACCGTTGACTTCCATTCGGCATGGGTTCAAATTTAGAATCAGTATAAATAGGGGTTTTTGCATATAAAAAAATTATAAAAAAGCTACCTTTGCGGTGGAAATGCTGGTATACAAGGCTTAAAGGATTTTTTAAGTAAAAAAAATTTTGTTACCAAACGTTTTTTTTTGGATATAAATCGCAGAATTCGATGCATAAAATAACCCAACACCCCATTATTCAAATTCCCGACCGGGACGATGTTCATTTTCAGTACAATGGAACCAGGGTAAAAGGAGAAAAAGGATTTACCATTGCTGCGGCGCTTCACCGCGCAGGTTTTCCCATTCATAGCCATAGCCTTAAAAATCGCAGCCGCAGCCTTGAGTGCGGCATTGGCAAATGCAGTGCCTGCGAGATGCTTGTTGACGGAGAAATAAAACGCATTTGCATTACCCCGGTTGACCAGGTAAAAACAGTCGCCGAGATTCCTAAGGATTATGTTGCCGAACCATCGGTATTTGTAAAAAACCAGGGGATTAAGGTTTACAAAACCGATGTGGTGATTGTGGGAGCCGGGCCTGCAGGACTGGCCACCCGGGAGGTGTTAAACCAGCATGGGGTAAGCAATATTGTTGTTGACAGCAATGCCGAGATTGGCGGACAGTTTAACATGCAAACCCATCAGTTTTTCTTTTTCGAAAAAGAGAAAAAATACGGGGGAATGCGCGGGTTTGAGATTTCCAGAACCCTTGCCGGAGATGACCACAGCGGCATCCTGCTCGACAGCACCGTTTGGGATATCTTTGAGGGCAACCGGGTGGCGGTAAAAGATTTCAAAAACCACGAAATCTATTATATCGATTGCCGGCATTTTGTTGTGGCAACCGGGGCGGTACCTTTTCTCCCGACCTTCCACAACGACGACCTGCCCGGAGTATACACCGCAGCGGTCATCCAAAAGATGATGAATACCGAGCTGACATTACTGGGAAAAAATGTTTTAACAGTAGGTGCCGGGAATATCGGTTACCTGACCAGTTACCAGTTAACGCAGGCGGGTGCAAGGGTAAAGGCCATTATCGAAGCATTGCCCCGGGAGGGTGGATTCCCGGTTCAGGCCAACCGCGTAAGGAGGCTGGGCATTCCGGTAATGCTTTCGCACATGCTGCTTGAAGCCGTTCCCAATAAAAAGGGTGATGGCATCAGTGGGGCAGTGGTTGCCCGCTCCGAGAACTTTAAGCCGGTGCCGGGAACAGAGCAACTTATTGAAGGCATAGACGCCATCAATATTTGCACCGGTTTGATGCCCGATGATACCCTGCTGGAAAAAGGGAAGGAAATGTTTGGCCGGAATTGCTACGGGGCAGGAGACGCCATCCGCATAGGAGAGGGAACCAGTGCCGTACTCCGGGGCAAACAGGTGGCATACGAGATTCTTGAGAACATGAGGCAACCCTTCAACTACGATGACTATATGCTGCTTTCCAAAGAGTATATTGACTCTCAGCAGCACCCGCTTGAAGTGATAAAAGAAGCCTATCTGCCTTCGGAGGAAAGGATGGAAAAACCTTTTGTGAGGATTGACTGCACCTATGGCTTTGCCTGCAACCCCTGTGCTTTTGCCTGTAAATACGGGGCCATCACAAAGTCATCCACCAGCACGGTACCCGAAATTGATTTTGAGAAATGTGTCGGCTGCATGGATTGCGTTTATCAATGTCCCGGTCTTGCCATTTTCGGATACAACCTAAAAAGAGGGATCTTTTTCCTTCCCATTGAGTTTGATATGGAAGAGGGTGAGGAAGTTTTCCTGGTGGACAACCATGCCAATATTCTCGGTGAAGGGGTCATACAAAAGGTAATGCGCAAGGAAAACCTTACGCACGTTGCCCGGGTAAAAGCCCAGGAAATGAAGTGGGAGGACCAACTAAAAGTCAGTGGATTCATTGTAAAAAAGGATTACCCTGAAAAGCTTGAAATGAAGCCGTGGGAAGAAACGGTGGGAGCAGGCTTTTTTATGTGTCATTGCGATGATGTGGAGTTTGAAGATATATTAAGGGTTATCGGTGACCGCAAATTTATTTCGGTAGAGGAAATTAAGCATACCACCCATCTTGGAATGGGGCCATGCCGTGGGAAACGCTGTATACAGCGGCTGAAGCTTAACCTCAGGCCTATGGGAATTGAGCTGACAGGAAGTTCAACTCCAAGGGCTCCCATGTCAAACCAGATCACCATTGGCGAGCTTTTCCCCTCCGAACACCACAATAATGTCGTTACCAGCGTTGTAAATACCCGGCGCAGGATAGTTGAGACCAAAGCCCTGGTTGCAGGGGGTGGGATCGGGGGTAGCGCCCTGTTTCGGTTCCTTGCCGAGGAAGGTTACCAGCCAACTATGATCAACTATGGGTTTGGAGCTTCCTGGAGAAATATTGCCGGCGGAAGACCCGCCTTCAGCCTGCCCGAACTCACCGACATAGCCAGACACAACCTTGAACTGTTTAAAGAATTATCCGAAAAAGGGGATATCGATTTTCGGCAGATCCATTACATTACATTTGCCCACGACGAGCAAATGTACCGCGCCCTGAAAGAGTCCATGGCCTGGCAGAAAGCGGTAATGCTCAAGCCCTCACAGTTTCGTGATGAGATTTCTCCCTTTTTCAATACCTCCAACAACAAATACCTGGCTGCTCTTAAGACCAGCGAATGCTGGCAGGCAACTCCCGGAAAAGTTATCGAAACCCTGCGTCAGCTGGGAATAAATCACGGAGGAGAGCTGCTGGAAAACTGCCGCCTGGTTGATGTTGAAAAAAGCGGTGATTCTTACAAGGCCATTGTTCGCGATCATAACGGAGAATACGTGGAGTACCACACCCCATTGTTCATCAATGCCCTTGGGGATGAGGGAGATAAATTTGCAAGGATGCTTGATATTGAAACCGGCCTTTTCCCGGTAAAGCACCAGGCTTTTATTACACGTCGCCTTCCCATGCTCGGGTTGAACGGCCAGCCTTTGGATATGCTCATTGACCGCAGGAACTATAAAGGCTTTACCGCGGTTTACGGGCAGCAGCTTGGGGATACCGGACAAATTATTGGTTGTGCTTCACCGGCAGTTGAACCCTATGAAACCGACAAAGACCTGAAGATCAACTCCAAAGAGTTTGCCGAAATTGTTTCGGAAATTTTTGTGGACTGGATACCGCAAACCTCGGCGGTGGGCTTTCAGGCCCTGTGGGCAGGATATTACAATGAACCACGGATGATCATTGATGTTGAAAAAGGCCTGTTTCTCGGCCTCAGAGGGCAAGGCTTCATGCTCGGGCAGTACCTTGCAAGGTTATATGTTGATGAACTGACCGGAAAAAAAGTGCCGGATTATTTCCACAGGCTGAAACTTGGAGGGGATGCACTGCTGGAGAAAGCATTCAAGTAATTTTGGATTGATGCCTGCAAAACATAAAGCGCTTTTAATTATCAAATGTCTTTAGGGCACTGGATTGCAGTAATCCATTGATAATTATTGTTTTTTTTTTCACATAATAGTTTTATCTTTGCAGCCTTTGAAAAATCCGAAAGCATTTTGAATTCTTTAAAGCCATACGAAATTAATTTTGTCGGGTTGTCC
>SLRE01000229.1 GCA_007131125.1 Bacteroidales bacterium
AGGGGATCAGCCCTCCGGGCTGAAGGGAAACAATCCTCAGGCTCACATATCGCTCCGGAATATAAAAGCAAATGATGTTGAATCTTGTCATAAAACGGTCAACGCCATTTAGGCATCGTCATCCTAATACTTTCCATCCTCCACCTTCTATCTTCTACCATCTATCCTCTTACCTCATGCTCCGATAATCATCCTTATAGTTTTTAAAAGCTAATTTTGGTTACTTCATATCTGAAATATTATTCCTGCCGAAATTAGCATTAAAAAATTGATTGCAACAAAAAACGTTTTTTGGGTCATAGAGGAATAAATTGACAATTATGTTTTTGTTTTTTTGGGATCATTTTTTCAGGACCCTTTCGTTAGCAACACTAACCGGGCTTCCTGCTTGCTGAATTTGTTGTAATATTTGATTAAATTTGTATTAAAGCTAAATTGGTAAATCAAGACTGAGCAAATGAAGAAGCAATTTAAAGAATCGGAATTGATCCTGAATCCCGACGGAAGTGTTTATCATCTGAAAGTTCGTCCGGAGCATATTGCAGACACTGTAATCGTGGTAGGGGATCAGATGAGGGTGGAAAGTATTTCCAGGCATTTTGACAAGGTAGAGGTTCAGATACAGAACCGTGAGTTTGTGACCCATACCGGTTTTTACAGAAACAAAAGAATTACCGTGCTTTCCACCGGTATTGGTACCGACAATATCGACATTGTGGTCAATGAGCTCGATGCTGCTGTAAATATTGATCTGGAAAAGCGGGAGGTAAAGGAAAACCGGAAATCTCTTGATATCATCAGGGTTGGGACTACCGGAGCTCTTCAGCCCGATCTGAAAGTGGATACCTTTGTGGCTTCCTCTTTTGGTTTGGGATTTGACGGCCTGCTTAACTTCTATCGTTTTGATGAGTCCTTACTTGAAAAAGAGATGTCCGATGCATTCATTAAACATACCGGTTGGAGCGAAAAACTACCATATCCATATATCGTGAAGGCTTCTGATGATCTGATGCAGAAAGTGGCGGGTGACCTCAACAAAGGCATTACCCTTACTGCCAATGGTTTTTTTGGGCCACAGGGCAGGGAGCTGCGTATTCCACTGGCTTTTCCGGAGTTGAACCCCAAGGTTGAAGATTTTGAATTTAAAGGAAACCGCATCACCAACTTCGAAATGGAAACCTCTGCTTTGTATGGCCTTGGCAGGATTCTCGGGCATAATACCCTTACGGTTTGCGATATCATTGCCAACCGTGTGCGTAAGGAATACTCAAAGGACTACAAAGCTTCGGTTGAAAAACTGATCCTGTATGTGCTGGAGCGTATTTCATCTCAGTAATATTTTGTTATGGGCATGGAAGAAAAAATTCGGGAAATACAAGCCCTGGTAAGTCTCATCGATGAGCCGGATCAAAAGGTCTTTGATGAGATTTCCAGCCAGATCCATTCTTTCGGTCCCGAAGTGATACCCTTCCTGGAAGCCCATGGTGAGTCCATTGTCGATGATCTTGCCCAAAGGCGCATCGAACGCCTTATCCATGAAATAAACTATAAAGAGATTCATAAAGAACTTGAAGCCTGGGTCAGGGGAGGTTGTGTGGAGCTGCTGCCTGCCTGCATCCTCATTGCCAGGTACCGCTATCCGGATATCCTGGAAGATGAAGTTTTCAGGGAGATCAATAAAATACGAAAGGAAATATGGCTGGAGCTGAATGAAAACCTAACTGCCTTAGAGCAAGTCAGGGTTTTTAATCATGTTTTTTATTCCATCAATGGCTTTGGAGGGAATTTAGACAACTATCATTCACCCGGAAACTCTTACATCAACAAGGTGCTGGAAACCCGCAAAGGCAACCCGCTTTCCATAGGCATCATTTATATGCATATTGCCCAAAGCCTTGATATGCCCGTTTTTGGGATCAATCTCCCTGAGCACTTTGTGCTTGCCTACACTGGCACTGAACCCGATCCCAATACCCTGGAAAAAAACAAACAGGTGGTTTTGTTTTATATCAATGCCTTTAGCAAAGGTGCCGTTTTTTCCCGGCAGGATGTGGAGTTGTTTTTAAAGCAGTTGAACTTACCCCTCAACCCTGAATTTTTTCTTCCCTGCCGCAATCGCGATATCATTAAAAGAATGCTCAATAATCTGGTAAATGCTTATGAAAAGGAAGGGGAAATTGAGAGAGCAGATGAAATGATGCGGCTGAGAAAAGTTCTGGAACAAAAATAAAAAAACCGGAAAAGAGATCCTTTCCGGTTTTTTTTTCTTCTAATTGAGTTATTCCACCAGGGCTTCCTTGATTTTTGAAATTGGCAATTTTTCAGCTTTACCTTCCTCCTCAATGGTTTTGAATATGGACTCGGTACTGATAATGCCGGTTTTCATTGCAAAGAAAAGCATCGCATAAATGGCAGCATTTCTTGCACCTATCCCTCTGAAATCCTGCTGAATAACCTTTGCCCCGGTATTGGGGACATCAAGGCTGCTGTCGATAAACAGGGTTCCTTCCTGCATGTTTTCAATACGCTTTTTATTATGGGCAAGCCCATCGGCAGAAGTAATGACCACCATGTCGGGAACCCCGATTCCATGGAAGTTTATTTCTTTTGGAGAAAGGTTTATTTCTGCGGTGGAAAACCCAACCCCAACAGTAACCGGGTAGCTTCCCTTTTGGGTGATGGAAAGCCCCGACCGCATGGCAGATTTGCTTAAAAGGGTGGCTGCCAGCTGCAC
>SLRE01000207.1 GCA_007131125.1 Bacteroidales bacterium
GCAAGTATGGTATTACTGATTTAGTATCTGCTGAATCAGGTCTGGCTGAAATAACAGATGATACACAGATGACTTTGTTTACAGCAGAAGGTATTTTAAGAGCTAATAGCATTAATATTGGCACCTCTGTCGAACAAGCATCATTAAGCGTTTATTATGCATACCTAAGATGGTTAGTAACTCAAGGTTATCCTAAGTTTAAAGACTATGATTGGATTTATAATGGCAGTCTGTTAGAAGTAAAAGAACTTCATGCTAGTAGAGCTCCAGGTAATACCTGCTTATCAGCTCTACTAAGTAAGGGAAGAGGAACCTTCGATAAACCTTTAAACAGCAGTAAAGGCTGTGGAGGGGTTATGAGAGTGGCTCCAGCAGGTTTAGCTTATCCAAAAGAGATAGCTTTCAAGAGGGCAGCAGAATTTGCAGTTATTACTCATGGACATCCATCAGGTTATCTGTCAGCAGGAGTTTTGGCTTACATCATTGCTTCAATTATTGAGGGTAACACGCTTGAAGAAGCAGTAGTTGGAGCATTAGCAGTTCTTAAAACCCATGCAGAGCATGAAGAATGTGCTGTTATTCTTGAGAAAGCTGTAGAAATGGTTGATAGTAATCTGCCAGATAGTGAAACGATAAAGGTATTAGGAGAGGGATGGGTTGGTGAAGAAGCTTTAGCAATTGCAACGTATTGTTCTTTAAAGTATAGAGATAATTATAAAAATGCCATCATCGCTTCAGTTAATCACAGCGGAGATAGTGACAGCACAGGAGCAATAACAGGAAACATAGTGGGTGCTTACCTGGGCTTAAGCAGTATTCCAGAAGAGTGGGTAAAGAAGCTTGAGTTAAGAGGTGTGATTATGAGGGTAGCTGATGACTTATTGGTTGGTTATCAGGAAGGTAATGAGTGAAGTGATCGTTACCCTAGGAGTTGAAGTTTTAGGTTGCAACTAAGCCACAATGGTTTATTTAACCCAATGGATATTAAATAAATTGGGGGGTAAAGCATTAAAGGATATGGTGAAGTAAGCATAGAATCAATACTTTAGTTGGACTGCTCATCGAACTAGTAGACAGAGCATTTCCTTCACATCTGAGAGTAACAATCATACAATAGGGGTCTAACTACCTGCTGGTAATTGGATCCCTATTTATCTCAAGCAATAGAATATTTACTGACATTTACCATGGGTGATTTATAATAAGAGGTTAGCTTAGTTGCAGATGTGATAGAAGGAGGTTGATTGATGGTTGCTGTTCATGGTTATAACTTTGACGTTAAAAAAATTGCTGATTATCTAAGACCTTTTCGTGATAATGTAGCAGTATCTTATGATTGGGGTAGCCCTAAGAATAGTGATTTGGATATAGCTTATGAAAAAGGTTTGCTTGCAAATGAAGAAATGGATAAATTGTTGGGTATGGATTCGAGTTATGAGAGAAATGTTTATCTTAAAGAAGCTATTTCTAAGAAACTGGCAAGCTCAGTAAATGGAAAAGAAGCTGATTATTTTAATTGGATTGTTAAAGTGTGGGGAGGTATAAGGACTTATAGTAAGTCTCCAGAGTATGTGAGGAAATGCATCAATACTCTATTGAACGATAATTATTTAACTTTTGATGGCATAGCTAGCATGTCAAAGATTGTAAGCTTTATGTTCCCAGATAAATATATTATATATGATGCAAGAGTTTGTTATTCCCTAAACTGGATTCTTTTGAAAAACAAAGCATCCGACAAGTATTTCCCTGTGCCAGAAAGTCGAAACACAAAGTTGAATGCCTTTGACATTGATGTGATAATAAGGCTTGCAAATATGGAAAATTATCAAGTTAGCCAGACAGTCAATCCAACTAGTCGAACCTTCATAAACCAAAGAGATAAAAGCCTTTACATTACTCAAGAAGAAGCGTATATAACTATGTGTGATTTAATAAACATAATAAATAAAGAGCTTTGGGATGATAACGACAGAAGGAAAGTATTTCCTTTTTATACTGAAATGATCTTGTTTGCAATTGCAGTTGAAGAAATATTCATTGACATTGCCAATTCATGTAAGTTGGAGGTAGGGTGTTAGGTTTAGATGATTTCGTGAATTGCAGCTTAATTTATCAACTCAAATATGACAACAGGTATATAGCCTATTGCTCGAAAATAAAAGGGATAAACTAAGGAATACGATTACTATTTATAAGGGGCGAACACTACTGGAATACATGTCCTCCAACTGGTGCAATATTGATTGGACACCATGGGTCAGCTTTGCAGATAAAGAGGGTTTCAAGAGCTTTCCCAGTGAGCCAGGCTTTTATAGGGTAAGGGCTTTGGGAAGGGATGAGCTTTTCTATATAGGGCAAACAGGCAGAACTCTTAGGGAGCGTGTAAGAGGTCTGATTCGGAACACGATGCAGGACGATATGCCCTTTAACGATCCTCATACTGCTGGCCCATCTCTGTGGGCGTGGAGAGATGCGGAAGCTCTAACTTTTGAAGCATCATGCTCAGTATCTGCTTTGGGGGTAAGAGATAGAAAAGGATACGAGGATTATCTTTTGTGGAAGTATCACTTGGAGAAAGGTGAGTCAACTCTGTGTAATCACGGACGCTTTCACCCATTATTTGAGAAATCGAGGAATAGAAGTTCAGGTTTCAGGGGTGGAAGGTTAAAGGAAGGGCTTAACTCTGCCAGTGGAAGGAGCTTAGAGCCTCTAAAAAGGATTGGAAGAA
>SLRE01000264.1 GCA_007131125.1 Bacteroidales bacterium
TCAGGCAATTGGGAGAAAAGAAACTTCCTTTCCGGCTTTTTTTCAAAGATGATGGTCAAAACCCCACCTGGTCGTTCAAGGACCGGGCATCGGCGGTGGTTTCGGCATATGCCAAAGAAAAGGGTTACAAAACCATAGTGGCTGCATCCACAGGAAATGCTGGCTCTTCCCTGGCAGGAATCTGCGCCTCACAAGGGCAAAAAGCCGTAATCATGGTGCCGGAAAAAGCACCCCTGGCCAAACTAACCCAGATCATCATGTACGGGGCACAGATAGTCCCGGTGAAGGGCACCTACGATGAAGCTTTTGAGCTCAGCATCAAAGCCACTGAAGCATTTGGCTGGTACAACAGAAACACCGCTTACAACCCCCTGACCATTGAAGGAAAAAAGACGGTTGCTTTTGAGTTGTTTGAACAACTTGGAGAAAAAGTACCGGACCGCGTCTTTGTTTCAGTGGGCGATGGGGTAATTATTTCCGGGGTTTACAAGGGTTTTGAAGACCTTTATAAGCTGGGACTAACCGACCGCATGCCAGTTGTGGTCGGGGTTCAGTCCGAAGGCAGCGACAACCTGGTAAGAAATCTTGACCGCCCGGTTTTTGAGGTCAAACCCGGCACTACCATGGCCGATTCCATTTCAGTGGATGTTCCGAGAAACTTTTTAATGGCCCGGGACTTCATCCACAAATACCGGGGAGAAGCCATTACTGTGAGCGACCAGGAAATTCTGGATGCTGCGGCCATTCTGGCGCGCAATACCGGAATTTTTGCCGAACCGGCAGCTGCTGCTGCCTTTGCCGGGCTGCTCCATCATCAGGCAAACAACTTGCTGCCGGCCAATTCAACCAATGTTGTGTTGCTTACCGGCAGCGGGCTTAAAGACCTGAAAGCGGTGAAAGAATCCCTGAAAATGCCCGCAGCCATCGGACCAAACATTGACGAACTGAAAATACTGCTGCCAAAACACCTGACTACAAAATAAATTCGGCAGATGATGGCAGGATTTTACTTGTAACAAACGAAAAAATAAAAATATGGTCACCTTCACCCTCAATGGACAAAGGCAGGAATACAAAGGCGACCCCGCCCGCCTGCTTATCCATCATTTGCGCATTGACAACCACATAACATCTGTAAAGGACGGTTGTTCCGGAGAAGGCGTTTGCGGGGCCTGCACGGTAGAAGTAAACGGCAAGGCACGCCTGGCCTGCCGCACCAAAATGAAAGACCTGAATGAGGCTGAAGTTATCACCACTGAAGGCCTTCCGGGGTCCTTCCGGGAATTCATCGGAAAAAGTTTTGCGGAAAAAGGAGCCGTGCAGTGCGGCTTTTGCTCACCGGGTTTCATCATGCGGGCCAAAGCCCTTTTCAACACAAACAAGGAACCCTCAAGGGAGGATATCATCAAAGCCATCAACCCCAACATCTGCAGATGCACAGGCTATGTAAAAATTGTGGATGCCATACAGGCAGGATTCCGTGAAATGAAAAACAATGAAAGTCCAGTTGAAACCCGGCATTCTGCAAAAATCGGAAAACCCTTTCCCAAATACCAGGCATACGAAACCGCCATTGGCAAAAGGCCGTTTGTGGATGACCTGTTTTTCGAAGGAATGTTGCATGGAGCGTTGAAGTTCAGCGACCACCCAAGAGCAAAAGTTCTGAAAATAGATAGTTCGGAGGCGGAGAAAACCGAAGGAGTAACCAGGGTCTTTACTGCAAAGGATATTCCCGGGAAGCAGCATACCGGACTGATTTTCCAGGACTGGCCGCTGATGGTCAAGGAAGGCCAAACCACCAATTATATTGGGGATGTGCTGGCCGGGGTGGTCGCGGAAACCGAAGCCATTGCCCGGGAAGCGGCCAAAAAAATCAGGGTGGAATATGAGGTGTTGAGCCCCATTACGGATGTGCAGGAGGCAGCCAATCCAGACAGCGGGCAGGTTCACCCCGGGCAGTCGAATGTGCTGGAAAACTGCAGCATAAGGTTTGGGGACACGGAAAAAGCCTTCAAAGAGGCTGCTTACGTTTCCAAAGGCATTTACCGGACACAAACGGTGGAACATGCTTTCCTGGAAACGGAAACCGGGATTGCCCTTCCGGAGGATGATGGCATCCGTCTTTATTCACAGGGGCAGGGTGTATATGTTGACCAAAAGCTGGTAGCTTTAATTCTGGGATTGAAACCGGAGCAGGTCAGGGTTACCCAGGTGCAGAACGGAGGCGGCTTTGGAGGAAAAGAAGACATGACCGTGCAGGGGCACGTAAGCCTTTTTTCCTGGATTTTGAAACGTCCGGTGAAGCTTCATCTGGACCGTGCCGAATCCATGCGGATGCACCCCAAACGCCATCCTGTGATAATGGATATGCAACTTGCCTGCGACAAAAAAGGCAAATTCACAGCCATAAAGCTCAAAGCCATCGGTGATACCGGGGCCTATGCATCGGTGGGTACCAAAGTAATGGAAAGAGTAGTGGGTCATGCCACGGGAGGATATACCATTCCTGCCGTGGACATTGAATCTCTCACGGTTTATACCAACAATATTCCGGGTGGGGCCATGCGGGGGTTCGGGGTTCCGCAGGTGGTCTTTGCCATTGAGTCCTGTATTGACGAGATTTGCCATAAAGGAGGCTTCGACCGCTGGCAAATCCGCTACGACAATGCCCTGGAAGACGGTGCCACCACCGCCACCGGACAAAGACTGGAGGGTGTGGGCCTGA
>SLRE01000150.1 GCA_007131125.1 Bacteroidales bacterium
GGGGCGCTTCTTACATAAACAAAAGGAAGGTCCAGACGCTCGGCCACCAATACCCCGTGGGCAATGGCCCCGGTGGCAACCCCTGCAATCACTTCTGCCCCGGCAAAATGCTTTTTAACCAGTATGGACAGGCCTTCGTAAACTGCCCTGCGTGCATCAGGATGAGAAAGAATCTGGCGGTTGTCGCAATAAATGGGAGAGCGAAGCCCCGAGGCCCATGTAAATGGAGTTTTACTATTCAATTTAATTGCGTTAATTTGTAATAACAAACCCGCAATTTCAAGGGCGTTCTTTTTTTCCTGATCCATTTTTAAATTTGGTCGTTTTTTTTACGCCACAAAGCTAAGTAAAATTTTTTCCTGCAACCTGCCAAAAAATTAACTCATGTATAAAGTCTTTTACAGAAACAAGGAAATTAGATTTTTACCAAAGAATGACAATAACTACCCTTTTCCGGTAAAAAGCATTGATCCCGGGAAAGACGATGCCACCTGGGATGTTTTTTTCAGGTTTATTACCGCTGGGGATGAAAGCATTCTGGGTATGGTTTCGGATGATCCGGGACGGGCTTTCAGGGCCTTTTCCATGAATTTCCGTTTTGTGGAGGCTGCCGGAGGAATTGTAAAAAATCCCATGGGTGAGCTTTTGTTTATTTTCCGTCTTGGAAAATGGGATTTGCCCAAAGGCAAGATAGATCGTGGAGAAACTCCCGAGCAGACAGCCATACGCGAAGTGGAGGAGGAATGCGGGGTAAGTAAATTGAGGATCATCCGCCAATTGCATCCCACCTTTCATGTTTACCCCATTACCGACGGGCACTGGGCCCTGAAAAAAACTCATTGGTTCGAAATGTCTGCGGGACAGTGGCAGCAAACCCGCCCCCAATCAGAAGAAGATATTGAAAAGGTGGAATGGAAAAGCCCATTTGAGCTAAAGACCATAAAGGAAAACACTTACCAGTCGTTAAAAGAACTGATCAGCAGCTTTTCGAAGTCTTCTAAAAAAAACAATAGTAATACCTGAGTTTTTACAGGGATATCCTGATCCTTTTTTGATTCCGGGATTTTATTACAAACCGCCGGTGCGCCGGATCAGGCTTTGGAGCCTTTGCTTGCCTTCATCGCTTGGAGCAGTAAAGGGATTCCGCAAAATATTGCCTTCGGGATCAATGACTATATAGGCAGGAACCGACCTCAAACCGAAACGGTCGAGCATGCGGTAATCATTATTGAAGTGGTACACGGAAAAGTGAAGATCTTCATTTTCAGTTAAAACCCTGGCAGCCTCGGGATCCCGGTCCACCATGATACCGATAAATTCTACCTTTTCACTCAGTTCTTCGGCCATGTCATTTAATGGGCCCAATTCCCCCAAACAACTCTGACACCAGGATGCCAAGAAAAACAAAAACACATATTTTCCCAGATGTGTATCCAATGTTACAGGATTACCTTGTTTATCCATCACTTCAAGGGTAGGCGCAGGATGCCCCCTTCTGAGCTGCCGTAAGCTCTCAAGCACGTTGGCCGCAATTTTTCGGTGCTGTGGAAACTTGCTGTTAATCTTAACGATCTCAAGAATATTCACCACATTGGAAGGCTGGAAGTCAGGATGATCGTACATTTTTTTAAGTCCATCAATCATCACCAGTTCCCTGAACAACTCATTGCGCAAAACCGGTTCTTTTCCCAAAGAATCCATCAGGGCATGATAACTATTATGCCGGTTAACAGATATCTCCAGGTCGTTCATGCTCAAATTCGGGCTGGCAGCAAAAAGAAAAGTGTTGAACATCCTGGAGAAAAAATCCATATAGGCCGGATTCTGGTAAAGTACCGGGCGGTCAATCAAAAAGGAATCCGCCAGCCATTCAAAACGGCGCGCATTCAGGGCACGGTTTAAAGAAGCAAAGGAGTATTCGTAATAATCACGAAAAAATTCATGATTGACATGCTCGAAAACCGAATCGGTATGCTTGCGAAAGTTATCCAGGGCAGGCCGGTGGTTTACCCTTATCTGACCGCTTACATTTTCCTCAACAAAATCAAACACCATATCATCCAAACTGTAAATGAGTTTATTCAGGTCTTTGCCCTCACCCTTTTGTCTGATTTCAAAATTGTAATAACGGGAAAAAGGATAATAGTCTCTCCCCTCTTCTTCGCCCTCGCGGTCAATGGGCTCAAACTCTACATGATAGGTTTTTCCGGGCTCCGCAAAAAAACTGTTGGTGCCGTGAAAAACCCGGAAAAAAAAGGCCCGGGGCTCCAAAAGACGGAAGGTAAATTCAAAATTTCCTTCCTCATCTATACGACAGGCATCAATTTCATTTTTCTGGTTGCTGATATAGTCCAGGGTTTCCATCAGGCGGATGGTCTCCCCTTCAGCTCCCCTGAAAGTTCCCTGAATGATTACTTCCTGATTAAGGGAAAAGGCGGGCAGTGCTAAAACCAGGAATAAAATTACCAGCTTACCTTTCATTGTATTATATGTAAAACCTTAAACTGCTATGTTAAGCAATTATATTTACTGTAATTAGTAACGAAGGATTGAAAAAATTGTTACAACTGGGGTGCCTCTTTCAGGTTGATTTCATCGGGTACAAACCGGGAGGCATCTCCCCCGTTGCGAATGATATCCCTTACAATTGAGGAGTTCAAAGCCGTATGCTCGGGAGTGGTAAGCAAAAAAACCGTTTCCAGGTCGGGCAGCATCTTTTTA
>SLRE01000111.1 GCA_007131125.1 Bacteroidales bacterium
GACGCCGACCGTGTCTTTCACACCGTCGACATCCATCTTGAGAGTGACATCCCGATCGCCGCCTGGCAGTTCGCTTTCGCAACCGGCGATGAGGATGTGATGATCGTCGGTGTGGAGGAGGCGACGGGCGTGTTCACAGATGAACAATTCTTCTTCGACCACCGCGCGGTTCGCGAAGGAAGTGAACGGATTATCGTCGCTGGCTTTTCAACGCAGCCGGCGCAGGTGCTTCAGTCCGGGCAGTTCCGCGTGGCCACGATTCACATCATGGGTCCGGCCGATCCCGATCTGGTCTCGCTGCGGCTCGAGGCCGCGGCCGATGCCGATGGATGCGAGCTTTCACCCGACCTTTCCATGCATTGGGGACGACTGCAATGACACGAACACGTGGACGAACGGCCCTCTATTGCCTCCACGCCCTGTGCCTGCTGGTCCTGGGCACTGCGCCGCTGGCCTGGCTCGGCTGCGGGACCCACCCCGTTCCCGGCGACACCGGGCGAGCCGAGGGCACCGCCCGGCCGCATCCGGCGGCGGAGGCACTTTCGCGGCAGGATGATCCGAGGGCGAGCCTCCCGCCGCGGCCTGACCGCCGCGCGTACCATCGCGATCAGGCTTTCCCCGCACTCGAGGATGAGGTGTGGGTGATTGCCCGCGACCCCGGCCCGGTGCGCAAGGATGAGCAGGCCGACAGGGCGGATGCGCCGCCCGATGGGGAGCAGACCACCGCCCCGGCCCTTGCCCGGGTCGACGAGCAGACCGACGATCTGACCGCGCTGCCCCTTGCCCACACCGATGTGCATGCTGATATCACCGGCCACGTGGCGACGGTGCGGATGAACCAGCGTTACTTCAACCCGTACGATGGGCGGATCGAGGCGGTGTACGCCTTTCCCCTGCCGCAGCATGCGGCGGTCAACGGGTTCACGATGACCATGGGTGCCCGGCGCATCCACGGCATCATCCGCCCGCGCGAGAAGGCCGAGGAGATCTACTATGAGGCCCGCGCCCGGGGCCACCGCGCTTCGCTTCTAACAGAGGAGCGTCCGAACATCTTCACGCAGCGCGTGGCCAACATCGAGCCGAAGCAGCATATCGACATCGACATCCGCTACTTCCATACGCTCAGCTATCGTAATGGCGACTTCGAGTTCGTCGTTCCCATGGTTGTCGGGCCGCGACACAACCCGCCGGGGGCGGACGATGGCATCGAGGCGGCCGCGGCGGGGACGACTGAACCTTCGCGTCAACCGGCGCGGGTGACGTACCTGAAGCCGGGTGAGCGAAGCGGGCACGGCATCGACCTGCGCATCGATGTCGATGCCGGCCGGCCCATTGCGCACCTCGAGTCGCCGACGCACAACGTGAGCATTGACCGGCCGGGCGACAGCCGGGCCGTGGTCAGGCTCAATGCTGAGGACCGCATTCCGAACCGGGATTTCATCCTGCGCATCCGGCCGGAAGGGGCGGACACCCGTGCGATGATGTTCGCTCAGCCGCCGCGCGCCGATGCGCGGGGCGCAGCATCCGAATGGGGCTACTTTTCGATGCTGCTGCTGCCGCCGGATGAGGCGATGGACCTTCCGCGGCGGCCGATCGAATGGGTATTTGCGGTCGATACATCCGCGACGATGAACGGGGAGCCGCTCGCGGCGGCACAGGCCGCGCTGCTGGCCGCGCTCGATCGCATGGAAGCGAATGACAGTTTCGAGCTTATCCGGTTCGGCGAGCGGATCGAACGGTTCGCATCGGAGCCGAAACCGGCCGACCGGCCCCACCGCCGTGAAGCTGAACGCTGGGTCAAGCGGCTGTCGGCCCGTGGCGAGGTTGACCTGGTCGCGGCCGTGGAGGAGGCGCTGTCGGGAGACGATGCCGGCCGAGACGAAAACACCACGCGGGCTTCCGGGGCCCTTGATGAAATGCCGCCACGGCGGATCGTGGCCATTCTCACTGATGGGCTTGTCAGTAATGAGGCCGAGGTGCTCGCCATGGTCAGCGATCGGCTCGGTGAGTCGGGGCTGTTCAGCTTCGGCATCGGGGCGGCACCGAATCGGTTCCTGGCCGAGCGCATGGGCCGGCTCGGCCGCGGGGCGGTGGCGTATGTTCCGCACGCAGAGCAGGCCAGGGACACCATGGATGCTTTCATGAAGCGGGCGGCTCGGCCGGCGCTGACCGACATCGACTTCGATTTCGGTGCGATGGCCGTTCGCGATCTGACGCCCGAGCCGCTTGCCGATCTCTACGCAGGCCGCCCGGTGATCGTCAGTGGCCGGTTCAAGAAAGCGCACAATCCGCCGCGCACGGTCAGCGTGACCGGCCATCGTGGCGACGATCCGGTTGAACTCGAGGCGACGGTCCACTGGCATAACGATGCCGGCCGTCGGCCATCACTGGATGCGGCGTGGGCCCGTCATCGCATCGCCGATGCCCATGACCGTGCACTTGTGGAAGGCCGCGCTGTGGATGCCCGCTTCATCGAGACGCTCGCGCTCGATTACGCGCTGGTGTCGGCCTGGACGGCCATGGTGGCCGTGGATGGCTCCGGCCGGCCGACGGGGCGTCATGGCACCACGCTTGAAGTGCCCGTGCCGACGCCAGAGGGGCTGCGGGGCGAGGCCGGTGAGGTGAATGATGAGTTGCAGGGCAGATGAGACCGGTTTGCATGATGCCGCGAATCGGCAGGGCGGCATCGTCACGGACATGGATCACCCGGAACAGGTCAA
>SLRE01000091.1 GCA_007131125.1 Bacteroidales bacterium
ATTGCCGATGAGGGAAGAATGATTTCCTGCAACAGCTACCCTTTTGCCCTGTAGCAGGGGAAAATATTTTTCGGTTTGTTCTGCACCGGTACGCAAGGCATTGCCCTGTGGATGAGACTGACTTCCCGGCCGGGCATTGGCAGGCGGGGAAACCAAAAACCGGTAAACCCCTGCGGTGATAAGGATAATGATTAAGAAAACGAAAAAAGCAGTACCGGCAAATTTTTTCATTTCCGATTTGGTTTAAAGGTGTTTTTCGGCATGATAAGAAGAACGCACCAGGGGGTCGCTTTCCACAAAACGGAATCCTTTTTTACGGGCAATTTCCCCGTATCGTTTGAAATCATCAGGATGCACATATTTTTGCACCGGCAGGTGCCTGCGGGTAGGCTGAAGGTATTGTCCCAGGGTAAGCACCTGGCAGCCAGCCCGGAGCAGATCGTCCATGGTCTCAAAAATTTCTTCTTCGGTTTCACCCAGCCCAAGCATGATGCCGGATTTGGCCCGGGTTCCTGATGAAGCAATAAACTCAATTACCTCCAGGCTGGTTTGGTAGTTGGCATAGAGCCTTACTTCCGAAGTCAGCCGTTTTACGGTTTCCAGGTTGTGGCTGATCACCTCAGGGCCTGCCTCAATCACTTTTTGAATATCTTGTTTGCTTCCCTTAAAATCTGGGATCAGGGCTTCAATGGTGGTACCCGGCGAGGCTGCTTTAACGGCTTTAATGGTTTCGGCCCAAATCCCGGCACCTCCGTCTGGAAGGTCATCCCTGTCCACACTGGTCAATACGCAGTGTTTTACCTGCATGGAACTCACTGCCGATGCAACCCTTTCCGGTTCCCCCGGGTCGGCAGGCAGGGGTTTGCCGGTTTTTACATTGCAAAAACGGCAATTCCGTGTACAGATATCTCCCAGGATCATGAATGTGGCTGTGCCTGCACCCCAGCATTCTCCTTTGTTGGGACAAGCCCCGCTCTCGCAGATCGTATGCAGTTGTCCCCGCTCAAGAACCTCCCTCAGAATGCTGTAATCCTGGGCTTTGGTTAACCTTATCCTTAACCATTCAGGCTTTCTCAGAATGGGCTGATCTGTTTTTTCCACAAATTGTAGGTATTCTCAATGGCCGGAAAAGCAGGCAAAATGGTTTTCTGCCCCTGTTCCGGTAAAAAAAACGGAGGAAAAATTAACCTTCCCTCCGAAACCCATTGAAAGAAAAATAAAAATCAGGTATTCTCTTCCATGGTTTCTTCAGTTACCGGCTGGCTGTCGGTATAAGCAGGGCACAATTCATGCGAACGGCATCCCGACATGGTAAGACCAAGCAACATAAGGGCAAGCAGAAAAAAGCCAATTTTATTTTTCATGTGTAAGTAATTTGATTAAAACGGAATTTGAAACCTGCCAAAACATAAGCACTTTCCTTGTGTGTGAAGCGCCCTGAAGTGGCTCATTTCATAATCCCGTTTCGGTTAAATGATACATTTGTTCTTTAAAACAACGTTTGTTTTGCGCTTACAAAAATAAAAGAATTTTGATAAGTAAGCAGAAAAAAAGAAAGTGTCAACCGAATAAACCTGATTTGTGACCGCTTTCCGGGTTTCTGACTTCCCGTCATGAACCCGGTTAAACACGCGCCGGTTGACACTTTCCGAATGATCACCCTGTCGGTGATCTAGTTTTTGATTAAAAACAATGGACTTCCTGAGCTTTTTTTCAGGACTTCCAAAGATCTTGAATAATTCAGGATGTTACGTATCACATGCCTTCCGGGAAGCGGGGCTTCTCTGCCGGCTGACTTTCCTGAAGACAATTCGTCCTTTTCACTGGATGACAAACATGAAAGGTTTTTTGTGATCATCATTAACTCCTCCTCAATGGTACGAAATTGTTTCATAGGCTTTTTAATGGTGAATAAATCGAATTTTCAAGTTTAAAACGCCCGAAGTGGGCAAAATATTTTTTCCTTTCCGGAAAAAAAGATGATTTTTTTATTTTGGCAGGAAGTTTTACCATTCTAAAGTAACTTTTTCCCCTGTTCGCGAAACCAAAATAAACACCCGGAGGAGAAACTAAAATTTGTATTTTTGCGGGGAATTCACAACAATGCTTAATTGTTGAACATTGCAGAGAAAAGCCAGAGAATTTCATCCAAACCAACTATAAATAAAGAAATCAAAAAAAACCAGATCCTATGAATTTGCATGAGTACCAGGGAAAAGCTTTATTAAGAAAATATGATGTGCCGGTTGCCGAAAGCATTTTGATAGAAAAAGCGGAAGATGCGGTAAAAGCAGCCAAAGAACTTGAAAAACGAACCGGCATTGGGATTTGGGCTGTCAAAGCGCAGATACATGCAGGGGGCCGTGGAAAAGGCGGAGGTGTTAAAATAGCCAAAAACCTGGAGCAGGTGAAGGAATATGCGGAACAGATCCTCGGAATGCAGCTGGTAACCCCGCAAACCGGTCCTGAAGGAAAACTGGTAAGAAAAGTTTTGGTGGAGCAGGGAATTTATTACCCGGGCGAACACGAACCCCGTGAGTTTTACATGAGCATCCTCTTAAACCGCGCCACCTCCCGCAATATGATCATGTATTCTCCCCGCGGAGGGATGAACATTGAAGAAGTAGCCGAAGAAACCCCTGACCAGATCTTTACCGAAGAAATTGACCCTGTAGTAGGTGTGCAACCTTTCCAGGCCCGCCGTATTGCTTTTA
>SLRE01000053.1 GCA_007131125.1 Bacteroidales bacterium
AATGTTCTCTCCGGGGGTGAGTTCAATGACCGCCGAGTTTGAGATGGAGGCTCCTTCCCAGTGCGAGAAGCGATAGCCGGGCGCGGCAATGGCTTCCACCTCTATGGGTATATTCCGGAAATAATCACCCGACCATGGGTAAGGATGGTCAGAAACCCCGGGGGTGGAAGGCTTTATTTCTATGGTGTTAATCCGGATGTGGCCCTTTAGTGGATTACTCACATCCAGGTCAAGACGGTAAGTGTCTTCCAGTTCAAAAAAATCCTTGATATGTTGCTTCTGATAGTGAGGCCTCTTTTCGGCAAACTCCACCATTACTTCTACCTTTTCCTCCCATTCTTCCTGTTCCACAGGCCAGCCCCAACGCGCATAATGGTCCCTGACTTCAGGGGCAATGGCGTTTTTCATGCCATTAATTACCGATACCGCTCTTTCAGGTAAAAAGGCCGTGTTTAACTGATCGGCGAAGCGGTTGATGAAACCATGGACGAAGGATTCATTTTCCAGGAAACTTCTGAGTAAAAAAGTGGACCAGGGAGGGTTAGGCCAGCCAGGACCATCATCATCGGTGGCAAATTCCAGCATGTTGTGCCGGTAAGAGCCTGCCCCATCCCAGAGCCCAAAACCAAAATCCACATCAAACAACAGCCAGCGCCACCGGCCGTCATGCCCATAAGGGGCATCCGGCTGGAACTGATCGGTGCGTAACCTCCAGAAATCAATGTTGTTGCCCGGCCAGTCAGAATTGTCGGCATAAATCTGGGCGATTTGATAATCCATAAAGCATTCAACATCTATCCTGGTTTGAATGTAGTCATAATGTGCCTGATCCGCCAGGCCATTTTCTTCAATATAGTCGATGGTTTCGTTATAATGAAGATTGTCTCCCTCCTTAACGCTGTTCTTGCCGGTTAAAAGGTCAATGTTTTCGGGATCTACCCCGAAATTTCTTTCCAGGTAATATTTATCATATCGTTCTCTTGTGTTTATTAAACCCCAGTACTCACCGTTGATAAACAATATGAAAGGCTGATAAGCCTGTGTGCTGAAATTCATATGCTGCACAATGGCCTGTATGGCTGCATCCCGAAACATGGTACGGGATTTGAACTCTGGCCCCCAAATCGCTGTAGGGAAATCATTTCCCGAATTCCGCAGCAAGATCCTTTTATATTTATCATGCGGGCGGCTTTCGAAAAAGGGATATTCGAGTTGCGACCTGGTATATTGGTTGCGTGCATAAAGCCTGAAGGATTTCATGGGGAAGGAACGGGATCCTCCTCCATGAATACGCAAACCGACATCTTGCCCAATGGCCCTTTCCATGGCCGGCTTCTCAAAAAGCTCAAGGTGTGCAGGATACTCCCATTCTATTCCCCGGCGTCTGAAATTACCCCTAAATGGCCAGGAAAAAGGCTCATCCGGGTTATCTAACCGCCATTGGTCGGCATCAATGCCCGGCACATTAATCCCCTTGTCATAATCGAAAAGCATGTCTTCCTGAATGCTGATGGAAAGCACCGGCAAGTCGAAACGATCCCTGCTTTCAGGTGTGACAAAGTAGGTGTGGGTGGTGATCTCGCTTGGGATCATCTGATCATGGTAAGCCCTTGCACGGATAACCGTGCCTTTGAATACCGGCTCCTCGGGAAAATAGTAAGGATCATGAACTGTTGATGAGATGAGGGAGATTTTGTCAGGGTGGGAGCTGCGATCCTCAATGGCAATTGGCTGGCCGTAAACGTAAGAAGTGAATGCCTGGCTAAGGGTATCCCCGAAAGGGGAGTCAGGATAAAAGGGGTACTGGTTTTTGTAAAAATAGGTTGTCCCCTCCAGATTGTCAATACAAGGCTCAGAACCGTCCGTTGTATAAATAATGGTAACCGCCGTGTCGGGATGCTGAATATCGAGGTTGAAGTCGTTTTGAAAAAACCCTCCGGACCTCGAAAAAACCGGTGGCTCCAGAATACCATGATATCCATCGGTTATGTTGGGTCCCCCCGGAGTGGGTTCGGAAAAGAAATACCATTGGTCTGCCCCATCGGGTTTCCTTCCGTAAGAAATATCGGTTGGCATAGGAGTGGGCTCCATTTCATCCAGGCGGGTGCTGTCCGGTAAGGTTAAGATCACTTCTTCTCCATCCTGGCTTACCCTGAAATTGGTATGCAAATCAGCACCGGGGTCATCCCGGTCTTTTCCCGAAGCCCAAACCAGCAAAAATGCCCCGGGTTCAATGGCAACATCAGGAAAAACCCACCTGAAGGGATTGTCGTAATCGTCAGACAACCCAAATCCCTCAAGGTTAATTGTTTCTTCTCCGGCATTAAATAATTCGATCCATGGTACGGTATCCCCGTCATCATCCTCCACACCCGACCCGTTGGAAGCAAGCACTTCATTGATCACCACCTGTTGCGCTCCGGCATTTTGTAAAAAAATACCGCAGCAAAACACCGACAATAACAGGATTAAAAAACTTTTATGGTTGTTTCTGTACATGATTTAGGGAAGGCTTTGCTGTTTGCCGAAGCAAATTGAACCTGGGACCTGAGAGAAGCAACTTTTTTTGCTGTAAACCCTGTTCCCTCTTCACCCCAATAGAAAACCCAAAGATAAGTTTTCTTTTATTAAGCAGAAAACATGAATTAATTCAATACCATTTCCAGCACAAAGTGTGAACGGACTTCCTGGAAGCCTTCCAGGTGCA
>SLRE01000128.1 GCA_007131125.1 Bacteroidales bacterium
GCAACTGGAACCCGGTGAATATGAATATAAATTTTTTATCAATGAAGGATGGGAAGGCGGAGAATGGGAAGGAGATCCCAACCGGGAAATTACCATTGAAGATGATATGGTGGTACAGGATGTATGGGCTGCTATCCCCGGAGGAGAACCCGATGCCTTTTCCCTGGTGTTGATGGCCCAGCCTGAAGAAGGAGGTATCGTTGAAGGAGAGGGCACCTACCTGCCCAATGCCAGCGTATTCCTTTTCGCAGAACCTGCCGAAAACTTCTCTTTCATCCACTGGATTGACCCGGAAGAAGAGGTAATAAGTGATGAACCGGAATTCGGAATGTTCATGCCAAGAATGGAAACCGTCTACACGGCCGTTTTTGAACAGGAAACAAGCGTGCCTTCCCTTGAGGATGAAAAGCTGCTGGTCTACCCCAACCCCGCCTCCCACATGCTTTGGGTGGAATTTGAAAGCAAAGGAAGGTCCACTGCAGTGCTATACGACCTGCAGGGCCGTGAAGTAGATCAGGTCCATATTGATGAAACCGGAAAAACCAAAATTAGCTTCCAGGTTGACAAGCTATTGCCCGGGCTTTATTTTATAGGCATCCGGGGAGCCTCCGGTTATGGCCTGCACAAAGTCATGATCCAACCCTGACCAAAGCTTTAGCACTTACCAAAACACCCGGCCGCAGAACATTTGCGGCCGGGTGTTGGTTTGGGTGGGTTGAAAAAATCAGATTTTAATTACTTCTCAACCCCAGTTACTCCACATCCCTCACGCAGCGAACCGACAGGCCGGCACCTTTAAAGAACTGTGATTCAAAAACGGCCCCGTCGTATTTGAGGAGTGCACGAAAGGAGGAGGCAAAGTCATTGGCTTCAATAGAGGACCACCATAACCCGTAACTGCCATAAAAATTAAATGTTCCGTTGGTTTCCCTTCTTCCGCCAGGGAGGCCCGCAAAACCGAATGCATCGATTCCGTAATGGGTACCATCGGCATCCCAACGGGGATGTTCATTGGTATCGCACTCTCCGCCCAGGGGTGAGTTTACCTGCCGGCAGGATTTCAGGGCATTGGCCAGGTTGCCGGTATGAACATCATCATGGTTATTGATGAGATAGTCCCTCAGTACATCCCATTCCCAATCGGCAGGCACCCACCATCCGGCCGGACAAATGTTCCTGCCTCCGTTGCTGGCCTGGTCTACCGCATACCAGTTGTAAAGGGCGCCATAAAGGTCTTTGTTGTCAATGTCATTGTTGTACCAGGCATAAGCACCGTTGGTGTTGTTGCTCCAGTCACTGTTATTGCTTCCGGGGTATTCTATGTCGGTTCCGTCATTGTATTGGGTTACTTTCAGGTTTTCGGCCATCCACTCTTGTTCTCCAATTATCACGGTTTGGTAAACATTGCCCTCTATGTCGGTCACCGTGCCGGTTTCATCTCCGGGAAGACTGGTCCACTGGGGACTGCCATTGGCAATGGATAACACCTGCCCTTCCGCACCAATGGCAATGCCTTGCCAGTTTTCCCCGTCAAAGAAAATCAGATCGCCTTCCTGGGGATTTTCCACCTGAATGAACGGGCTTAATTCGGGAAGATTTTCCAGGTCGTGATAATCTCCGCTAAAGGCATCGGCTGAAGACAGGGCATACAGTGCATAAGGCACACTCAACAGCTGGGTTGTCCCCATCACTTGTCCGTTCAGGCTCACCTGAATAAAATACGTTTCACTGCCCCATTCCAAACCTTCCAGCGGGGTGTGCATTCCGATCTGCAGGTTGATCAGCCCAAAGGCATTGGTCTGTATCTGGTGGGTTTCGGAAAAAACTTCAGCACCTTCAGGATTACCCTGAAGAATTGCAATTTCCACTACCACTTCTTCATTTCCCACCGGCTGACCGGAATCATCGCGCAAAACAGTTTGATAGTTGAAGGATGCAGGGGGCTGGGCATACAAACCTGCCATTGCAAACGCAGCCATAAAAATGGCCATCAAAATGGTTTTTTGACTCATATTGATTTTTTTTCAAATTGATTAAAAAAAGAAACTGGCAAGCATAGCCCGTTAGAACAATGCTTCCATCAAATAATTGCAGCCAAATATAAATTTTTTTTAATTATTTGACTCTTATTTTTTCCAACTCATGGATCCTGAGCATACAAAAAACCCTAGTTTTCTACCGTAAGGTTTTCAGGGGAATTCCTTTCTCTAGTTCCATAATTTAACATATTTTAGCAGAAATAATTTTTCAGACCGGCAAAGTTAATTTTTGGATAAACAACCATTCCTCTGCCTGTTTTACCAATGGTTATGGAAACCCGCTTTTCCGCGGTCTGAAAAATTCTTCCTGATGAAATTTTCCTGTTCCGGGTTGATTTCAGGGGAAATAACGGGTTTAATAAAGCATGGCAGGGGCGGCAAAAAAATAAAAAAACCATCACCTTTTAATCATACCAGGGAGTTAAATACCCTCTATTAACCTCCACAAAACCCGTGATCCCATGAAAAATGCCATGCTATTTTTGCTGCTTTTGGTTGCCTTTACAGGTACAAAAGCAAATGACCAGAACATTACCCTGCGCTTTTCGGCCAGCCATGGCTGCGCCCATGCTCCCTTAGACAGTGTGCTGATCGAAAACCTTACCCAGGGCGGAGAAACCACCCTGATTTACCCCGACACCATCCTCAGCATTATCATTACCA
>SLRE01000250.1 GCA_007131125.1 Bacteroidales bacterium
ATCATAAATCACCAAAAATTAAATCTTTATGCACGAAGATCAATATAAATTAAATCCCAATCCGCTGGTCAGGCATTTGAAAAAGCCTGCTGCTCAGTTTACCCGGGCGGATATTGTAAAGTACATTGAAGACAATGACATTCAACTGCTGAACTTCAGGTACGTAGGAGGTGATGGACGGCTGAAAGCCCTCAATTTTGTTATCCAGAACAAAGAGCACCTGGAAAACATTCTTTCCACGGGCGAAAGGGTTGACGGCTCCAGCCTTTTCTCTTTCCTGGAAGCAGGTTCCAGCGACCTCTATGTTGTGCCTCGCTTTAAAACCGCTTTTCTGAACCCCTTTTCCGAGATCCCGGCCGTGGACATTCTTTGCTCATACTATGACAAGGATGGAAACCCCCTGGCCAGCGCACCCGAAAATATCATGCGCAAAGCCCACCAGGCCCTGCTGAGCCAAACCGGCTACTCCATGGAGGTAATGGGCGAGATTGAATATTATGTAATCTCAGAAAAAGACGAGCTTTACCGGGCTACAGACCAGAAGGGTTATCACGAGTCCGAACCATTTGTAAAATGGGAGCAGCTTCGTGTGGATGCCATGATGGCCATGGCCCAGACCGGAGCCAATATTAAATATTCCCATTCTGAAGTGGGTAACTTCTCTGACGAGGAACATGAGTATGAGCAGAACGAGATTGAGTTTCTGCCTACAAACGTGGAGGATGCTGCCGACCAGCTTATCATTGCCAAATGGATCCTGCGGCAGGTGGCTTACCAATACGGGGTAACGGTTAGTTTTGCCCCCAAAATTACTGCCGGTAAAGCCGGAAGCGGCATGCACATCCATATGCGCATAATGAAAGATGGAGAGAATAAAACCCTTGACAATGGACGTATCAGCGATGAGGCGCGCAAAACCATCGCAGGTATTCTGGACATTGCACCGGCTTTGTCGGCTTTCGGTAACACCATTCCTACCAGCTACTTCCGCCTTGTGCCCCATCAGGAAGCCCCAACCAACGTTTGCTGGGGCGAACGCAACCGCTCTACCCTTATCAGGGTTCCCCTCGGCTGGGTAGGGGCCAGCGACATGATCAAGCAGGAAAACCCCCTGGAAGAAGAGCACCATACCGATTTCAGCGACAAGCAAACCTTTGAGTTTCGTTGCCCCGACGGATCAGCAGACATCTACCTGCTTATTGCAGGCTTGTGCGTAGGAGCCCGACATGGGTTTGAAATGCCCAACGGACTGGAGTTTGCAGAGAAAACCTATGTGGATGTCAATATCTTTGACGAGAAACACAAGGCAAAACAGGAGCAGCTTGCACAGCTTCCTTATTCATGCAAAACCGCAGCCGAATATCTTCGCAAGCAAGCCGATATCTTTATGCAGCACGGGGTATTTACGCCAACTTTGATGGAGGGTATTGCCCAAAACCTGGAAGGCTATAAAGATGAAAACCTTCGTGAGAAGATCAGCTGCAACCGGGAGGAAACCATGAAACTGGTCAGAAGATTCCTCCATTGCGGATAAGAAAAAACCAAAGATTACAAAAAAGGGGGCTGGAAAGCCCCCTTTTCTTTTTCCAGAAAAAAAGTATTACCGCAGTTCCTTTACTGCATCAACCAGTGACCCGGCAAGCCGGCTGGCTCCAAAGCGAAACCAGGTTTTATTCATCCATTCGTTGCCAAGAATATGCTGGGTTAACAGATAATAGTTAATGGCTGTTTCCGGGTCGGAAATGCCCCCGGCAGGTTTAATACCAACCACTTTTCCTGTATTTCCGTAATGGTCTTTAATGGCTTCGAGCATTACCAGCATGGCTTCCAGGGTTGCGGCGGGTTTAACCTTTCCGGTAGAAGTTTTCAAAAAATGCCCTCCGGCAGCCAGTGCAATTTCGCTGGCGCGCCGAATACTGGTGGCAGTTTCCAGCTCCCCGGTTTCCAGGATCACCTTCAGGAGGGCATCCTGGCAGGCTTCGCGTATGGCGGCGATTTCATCATGCACCAGGTTGTATTCTCCTTCCAAAAACCTGCCCCTGGAAATAACCATGTCAATTTCGTCGGCACCCTGCTCCACGGCATATTTTACTTCTGCCACCTTAATGTCGATAGGAGATTGTCCTGCCGGGAAAGCCCCTGCCACCGAAGCCACATTAATCCTGGTTCCATCCAGGGCTTTGCGGGCGGTGCCGATCAGTGTAGGGTAAACGCATACTGCGGCCACATTGGGCAACCCAAGACCCAGTTGTTCAAAAGACCGGGCCTGTGCGCAGAGGTCCTTTACTTTTTGCGTGGTGTCGGATCCTTCGAGGGTGGTAAGGTCTATCATCCCAAGAATGGAAGCATAAACTTTTTTTAGGGACAAGCCATCCCTTGAAGTGTTGATGATCTGGTTAACTTTTTGCTTTACCGCTTCATCATTTAATTCCGGTGTGTTGCTGAAATCTGTCATCACAAAGGTTTTGGAGTTTTTGAAGGTGTAAAGATAGGAATCAAAAGCCAAAACCCGAAAATTAAGGAATGAAAAACCGCTTGCCTCATCCATTTTTGCTATCAGATAGTGAAAGGGTTAAAATCAAAACCCGCATCATGTAAAAAGGCAATAAATGTTTATCTTTGCACATTGAAAACGGCTCCGTAGTTCAATTGGATAGAATAGCAGATTCCGGTTCTGTCGGTTGGGGGTTCGAGTCCCTCCGGAGTCACAAAAAAACCCGGCTCAAAACTTTGAGCCGGGTTTTTTGATTTAAAAGGGGAGTGCCTGCATTAATTCTTTGCAAGGGGTTCACTTTCTTCTTTTTCTTTTTCTTCGCGAAAATCAAAATTGATGGTGTGGAGCGCTGCATCAACCTGCCGGAGGTAATCCCTTTTATTGTATTTGGGTGCAAACACCCATCCGTCGAGGATAAACAACCTGTTGGTATTTTCGTCTACCACGGTATAGGTTACAAAGGGTCCTCCCATAAAGTCGCCCTCTACTCTCCACAACCCGCGCGCCTGCATGGCATAGAGGCCGTTAAAGTCAACCTCCCTGAAGTCGGGGCGTAACTCCGGGTAAGTGGTCATGTAACTGCCCGGAAGGGCTCCCGGCACATGTGCCCGGGTAATGGAGTCACGTCTTGCCCAGATTACGTCCGGGTCAAAATCCTTTTCCGGGTCGGTATAGTCCAGCACTGTGATCAGAATTCCCTGGTCGAAGTCTTCCCGGGTGGCGGACTTCCTGAGGTAAAGGAAATCATCTTCCTGGTAAACCACCAGGTAACCCTCGGGAACGTACATGTCCACATCAAACAAATTACGGACCTTATTCCTTGCATCAAAATTGGTTGTTCTGCGGAAGGCATTTACCAGCCTTCTTCTTTCTGTTTCAAGATAAAGGTCGTGGAAAGCCTGTGTGTTGTTTTCCATCACCTCCTCAAAAACAGACAAACTTGGAGCATTTACGGTAATAACTTTCTGGGGTTGTGACCATAAATCTCTTCGCACCTCTATGGAATATCTTTCGTATTCGGGGCCTATGTTTACCCTGAAAATATGCCGGTGGGTTTCGTAAAGGCTTCCAAAATTGTCGGGGCGCAGATGCACTAGGTCAAACATAGGCTCAGCCTGTGGCAGCATGGGGGTGTGCGCGCTGAAAACATTCCGAACAGCTTCTCCGGCATAGCCATCCCAAAGAGTTTTATCCATTATCACCAGCATCTCTCCGGTGCGTCCGCTTGCCGAGGGCTTGCCAGGACGTTCAATGGGGCCGCAGGAAGAAAAAATCAGCAACAAGCCGAAGAAAACAGGAAGCAGAGCCCTTTTCTGCCCGGCGTTTTTTATTGCTGCATAGCTGCTGGCAGTATTTTTGAAAAAGCGGAAAAACGAAATGGTTTTTTCTTTCATGATGGTAGGATTTTCAAAAAGTTTTATCAAAACCTTCACAAATAATGGGCCACAAATAATGAGCCACTATCTCAAAAAAAAGAAAACCCCGGCCGGTTTTCAATCCTTGTCGATGGCAATTTTTATTTGCTGACCGGGCAAAAGAATGGTCTTTGCCGAAAGATTGTTCAGGTTCTGGATCTCGTCAATGGTTACTCCTTCATATTTATTTGCAATGTCCCAGATGGTATCTCCCTGCTCAACGATATGGTAAAAGTATCGGGACTCTTCATCCTGGGAATCATCCGCGGTAAGGGAGGGGGTTTCGGGTTCTGCCTGCTCCGGCGCACCGGCGGTTTCAGGCGGGCGGATAATAAGTTGCTGACCCGGCTGTATGATGGAGCTTCTCAGGTTGTTCCATTCCATGATGTTGTTTACCGTAATGCGGTAGCGGCTGGCAATGACCCCGAGGCTTTCCCCGCTTCGTACAACGTGCATGTTGGGTCCGGCAGCCGAAGGGGTGGGAGGCGGTGCAGGAGCCCTGACGATCAGGCGCTGGCCCGGGCGGATCAGGGTGCCCCTCATGTTGTTAAGCCGCTGAATTTCCCTTACCGAAGTGCCATACCGCCTGGCAATGCTCCCCAGCACATCCCCGCGCTGCACCACGTGAACGGTGGTTTCGGCAAGCTGTGCCGCCAGCTCTTCCTGCCTCAGCTCTTCCGGGGTGCGGTAGTTGTAAATCTCTTCCTCGTTGGCTAAAAACTTGCCTGCATATTCTTTGGGCAGCCTAAGCACGTAAGGGTTGTTTCTGTTGTAAGGTATGATGTTTTGGCGATAGGAGGGGTTGAGAAAACGCAGATGATCCAGCGGAATGTCAAGGAGTTTGCTTACGGTGCGCAGGCCCAGCTCCTGCCGTACATGAATGGTGTCAACATCGTAGTGTGTATACAGCGGAGGAACAGGGTAAAGGTTGTGGTCTTCGGCATGTTCCATCACATAGGTTACGGCAATAAAGGCCGGAACGTAGTTTTGGGTTTCCCTGGGGAGGAAGTGGCGGATGCGCCAGAAATCTTTCACTCCTCCGGCACGGCGCACGGCGCGGTTTACATTGCCCGGTCCTGCATTGTAAGCAGAAAGCACCAGCCACCAGTCACCGTATATTTCATAAAGATCTCTTAAGTGTTCGGCGGCGGCAATCGTAGAGCGTTTCACATCATTGCGGTGGTCTACATAACTGTTTACTTCCAGGCCGTATATTCTGCCGGTATGGTACATGAACTGCCATATACCGGTGGCACCCATGCGCGAGCGGGCAGAAGGGTTCAGGGCCGATTCGATCACGGCCAGGTATTTCATTTCCAGGGGAACATCATGGCGGTCGAGCTGCTCTTCAAAATAAGGGAAATAAAGCTCGGCCAATCCAAGCATCCGTTCGGTCAGGTCCCTGCGACGGGAAGCATATAAATCGATAAAAGCCTTTACGCTGGAATTGTAAACCATATCAAAAGGCGTATAGGCATCTATTTGTGCCAGGCGCTCTTTATACACCGAATCGGAATAGGAGGGCACAAAACCCGGGGGGAAGTCCTGGCTGCGCCTTTGCGTGGTGTCTCTCCGGGCATCCAGGTTTTTGAAAATGCTCAACCCGGCAAGGCTGTCCAGCATTGCTACAATGGGGTCATCGGGTGCAATGGTAAACCCTTCGGTTGGATCTTCCTTTTCGGGGTCGGTTTCCGTGGCATGAAGGGCAAAGGGTTGAACATAAAAGAATATGCCCAGTAAGAGGGCGGCTGAAAAAAGTAATTTCCTGGTCATAAGTAGTCAGATGAAAAAAACCTGTTTAAAACCTGCATCGGCAGGGCTTCATTCAAAATCAGAAATGACAACCCCCTGGTCAAACAACAGCGCAATTTGAAAAAAATTGCACATTCCGCCAACAAAAAAACACGGATTTTTCCGGGTGATAACCCCCGTTGAAATAGAAACCCGGTGCAAAGGCAAAAAATAAATAAAGCTTATTCCTTTTTGCTGCCGCCCTGCTCATCGTCCTTTTTCTCCTCCGGTTCTCCTTTCTGGGCATCTTTAAACTCCCGCATCCCTTTGCCCAATCCACGCATTAGCTCGGGAATCTTTCTTCCTCCAAAAAGTAATAATACCACCAGCAGGATAATGATGATTTCCGTCGGGCCGGGTGAAAACAACAGGATATGGTTCATGATCTTTATTTTTTAATTTGGAATACAAACCTACTTGAATTTTTCCGAATTGCCACCAAGGCGTACCAAAATATCCCTTGAATTTTTTTGCCCGGGCAACACGGGGCTGTTCGTTCATTTATACGCAAAAACCGGGAATTAGTTCTGCCTTGCGATCCATTGTGCAGGGTCGAGTTTTTCGTTGCCCTTCCAGATTTCAAGGTGAAGGTTGGTTTTGGCTTCCCTGGACTCGGTGGCAATGACGCCCACCACCTGCCGGGTGCTGACGCGCTGTCCGTTGCGCACCCTAACCTCTTTGAGGTTGGAGTACACGCTGAGGTATTCTCCATGGCGGATGATCACGGCATAATAAGCCCCCGGAATGGTGACCACCCTGGAAACCACTCCCTCGAAAATGGCCCTGGCTTCGGCTCCTTCCGTGGTGGAGATGTCAATGCCGTTGTTGGATATTTTAATGCCCGGCAAAACCGGGTGGGGTTGCTCCCCGAAAGGGCTGGTAATCACCCCTCTTTCCAGGGGCCAGGGCAACTTGCCTTTGTTTTCTGCAAAATTATCGGAAATGATCTGCTCTTCCGGGGTAAGGGTAAACATGTCAGGTGCCGGTTTGCCTTCGCGCCGGGCCTGCTCCTGTGCCCGCCGGCGCTCCTCTGCAATTACCTCCTCAATGGCCCTTTGCAGCTCCCTGGCTGCTTTTTCCTGCTCGCGCAACTGGCTCATCAACTCCCTTTCTTTTCGTTTCAATTGGTTGACGGTGCGGTCCTGTCGGGCTTTTTCACTGGAAAGGTTTTCAATTTCACTTCTCTGGCGGGCAAGAAGTTGTTGCTGCTCTGCTTTTTCCCTTTCAAGGGTAGCCACCTGCTCATCGAGCTTTTCGCGGGTTTCCATGATCTTTTCGGCCTGCATTTGCCGATGGCGGGCATATTGCTGAAGGTAGCGCATGCGCATGTATGCCTGGTTAAAATCTCTTGAGGAAAAAATGAACATCAGTCGCTGGAAGCTGTCGCGATTGCGGTAAGCATGGCGCACCATATTGGCATAAGCCTCGCGGAGCTCTTCCAGCTCATTGGTGAGGTTTTCAATGGATAGGTTATGGTTGGCAATGCGGCGGTTGAGCAGGGTGATTTCGTTGTTGATGTTACGGATGAGGCTTTCTCTGCGGCTGATCTGGTTGTTCAGCATCATCAGCTCATTCATTCCCAGCTCTGCCGTTTTCTGGGTTTCCTCTATCATCCGGCTGATCATCTGTATCTCTCTTTCAATGCGCTGCTTGTTGCGCTCAAGCTCCTCACGGGTTTGCCCGCTGGCGGGAAGGACCAGAATCAGCACAAGAAAGGACAGCAAACAGAAAAACCTTTTCAGGAAAGAGCAAAGCTTCATTGAGGGTTTTTTGTTTATCATTTTTTCCATAATGACATGCTCAGGTCTTTTTTCCGGTTAAAAATCCAGTGGGCTGTATCTTGACGGTATGGAAAAGGTCATTTGCCGGGGATTGTTTACCGATGTTCTGCTGTAGCTCATGGACAACTCCGCCCTGGATCCCGGGTCAGAAAATTCCAGGGAAACCTCTGAAGGAAACTTCTGCCCCTCCACGGTAACGAAATTTTTATAGTTGGTGCGGATCAGCCGTTTTTCTTCCGGCTGAAAGAGCAGGGCCTGCTGAATACGGAATGAGTTCTGGTCCAGCCACAGATTATGCTGGTAAGCCTGTGTGCTATGGCCTGCCCTTTTTCTGTCAGGGGCGTGAAGCAGCAGCATGCCCCGGTCCTGGCGCAACTGGAAGTTGTCGGAAGTGAAATGCTCGAAATCGCTCCCCACCAGCAGAGACTGCAGCATGAAAAAGTCCAGGTCGGTGTTGAGCATCCGGTTAATAAAGCCCATATCGCCCACAAAATAAGTGTTTTCAAGGCGGTTGATGAACTTCACCGTATCGGGTGTGATCATGGCCCTGGCCACTTCAATGCCCAGAAAAGGAGCTACAGAGACAAAAATGGCAGAATCCTTCTGTATGCGGATGTTTCCGCTTACATTGTAGTTGCGGTCGTCAAGGGTTGCCACCCCGGAAAAACGGGTTGAGAAAAAGTCAAAGGAGGCCTGTTCGGCATGCACGGCCATAAGAAGCTTTTGAGGAGTCATCACCATGGGATCGGGTACCGGTGTAACTTCCCTTGCCGGCCGACATCCGTCGAAAAGGATCAGGGCAAGCAACCCCAAAGAAAGGATTTTTATTTTTTTAATAAGCGGGTTATTCATATAATGTTCGGTCTTTTATTTTCTTTTCCAGGAATTCAGAATAATCTCCTGCTGCTTCTGCTTTTTTCCAGTAAATGAGGGCCTCGTCGGGCTGCCCAAGCTTGTAGAGGACGTCTCCGTAGTGCTCAAGCACCACACCGCTGGGTTCACTTTCGCCCTCAATGGACTTGCCGACCCAGTACTTTGCTTCTTCATATTTGCCTTTCTGGTACATGATCCAACCATAGGTATCCTGAAAGGCAGCATTGTCGGGCTGCAGTTGCAGGGACTTTTCCGACATTTGCTCTGCTTCGTCCAGCCGCTCCCTGCGCACAGCCAGGTGGTAACTGTAATTGTTCAGAGTGGTGGGGTTTTCCGGGTTTAATGCAAGGGCCTTTTCATAATACTCGTTGGAGCGCTCAAACTCCTCCAGGTAGTGGTACACATCTCCGAGCGTTGACAAAATGTCCTCTTTCAGACCTTCTTCGTCATATTGGGCCATAACCAGGCCGTATTCCAGGGCTGATGCTGCTTCTTCGTAATTTTTTAACTGGAAATGGGCAATGCCGTTAAAGAAAAACAATATGGGTTGCTCAAAGAAATACTCAAGGGCCAGTTCGGAGTTTTCCAGCATGGCCTCAAAATCCTGCAGCCATCCGTCAAGGCTCAATACCTGCTGCCAAACGGTGAGCTCCGAGGGGTCCAGTTTGGCCCCTTTCAGGTACATGTCCCTGGCCTTTTCTATTTCTCCTTCCCTGCGCAGGAAGTCACCGTAAATCAGGTAAGACTCGGGGTCTTCAGGGTGTATTTCTATCAGCAGACGGCACAATTTCATGGCCTGCTCCAGGCGGTCGGGGTCTGCTTCGGAAATGGCATAATAGGTATACATGATCCTGGCCTTTGATTCTGCCGACATCTGCGGGCTCCTAAAGGCGGTTTCAAGATATTCAAAGGACTTTTCCGGGTCTCCTTCTTCATGGTAATAATCTGCCATCAGCAGGTTGGCCATGGGGTCTTCAGGCTGCCTTTCCAGCATGCTCAGGTAAACCTCTTTTGCTTTCTCGTGCTGGTCGGTTTCCCGGTAAAGCTCGCCAAGTAATTCGTAATAGACCAGTTCGTCGGGGAAAAGTTCGATGATTTTTCGGGTTTCCTCAATGGCCTTTTCATGCTCCCCCATCTCAACCCATATTTTCTGCTTTTGAATAGAAATTTCCTCGGTAAATCCCACGAGGGCCTCAATGCGGGTCAGGGTTTCCAGGGCCTTTTGCTTTTGCTCGTTGTAAAGGTAGGCGGAGGCAAGGTTGTAGAGGAATTCCACGTTTTCGGGATAAGCCCGGGCAAGGCTCTCATAAATTTCAATGGACTTTGGGAGCTCATCTTTCAGGATATAAATATCGGCCAGCAAAATCTGGTAATGCCGGTTGTCGGGGTCAAGCCTTGCAGCCATGAGGGCAAACTCCAGGGCGTCATCAAACTCCCCGTGCATGGCATGTATTTTCGACAACTCGTAATAAGCCGCATCGTTGCGGGGGTTTTTCCTGATGGCATCATCAAAAAGCACTGCCGCCCGGGAGCGGTTGCCCAGAATTTTCTGGCGGTTGGCTTCAATCAGCAGGCGGGTACTTTCCAGTTGCTTTGATGAGGATACCTCTTCCGGCAATTCTTTCGGGGCTTCCGGTTCTTTGGCAACCTTTTCGCGGCTAATGCTACAGGCCGAAAAAAGCAGTATGGTCAATGCCACTGGCAAGGCCAACCGGAATATTTTTTTTGCGTTCATCTGGTTTTTATTTTTCGGGAGCGAAAGCCTGCTCCGGGCTTTCCGTAATCAGGGCATCAGCACAAAACCCGTTTTAATATAACGGCTGATGCCCGGTTTGATTGTGATTTCCCCATGGGTGAATATACAAAAATTCTTAAAATGCATTTTCCTGCAAAAGGGTTTAAACATTACCTGAATAATCCCCAAGATTAAGGGAATGTTCATTGCCCTGAAACTGCACATGATTGCCAATCATGGAGTTCGATGCAAGCAGCCGGCTGATGCGGGAATTTTCCTGAATAATGCTGTTTTTTATCACCGAATCCTCAACACGGGTATTGCTGCCCAGGCTCACATGGGGCCCTATCACCGAGTTTTTGATAACAACATTTTCCCCGATAAAACATGGAGGAATGATGATGCTGTTTTGTTTGTCAAGGTTTTCCGGGGAAAGGGTTTGTTCTTTTGTGGTTTCGAGGATGCGCATGTTGGTGTAAAGGGTGGCATCCTTGTTTCCGCAATCCAGCCATTCGTTTACCGAACCGGTGGTAAAACGGGTGCCCTTGTTCTTCATGTTTTCCAGGGCGTCGGTAAGCTGATACTCCCCGTTTCCTTTGATGTCATTG
>SLRE01000314.1 GCA_007131125.1 Bacteroidales bacterium
AAATGTAGAAGCGCCACTTTTTGGGAAGAGTATAGCTCCTTTTGGAAAATATCTTAAGCGATGTTCGGTTACTGCAATCTCATTAATATAATCATTAGTATCAATAAGATTATTAGTACGATGCACTTTACCTACGTCTGCTGTTCTAACAAAAGGATATACGCCATCTTTAAAATATCTGTCTTCTTGAGGTGCAGAATTACCCGCAGCTATTTCTGCAATTGAGTCCAGGCGGGTATATGTGTAAGCGGTTGATTTCTTTACGCTTACCCGATATCGCTCCCCACTCAAGTTATAGTCCCCATTCTCTACAATTTTATCCCGCTTAACTACCAGTCCTTTTTCAGTCAGATATTCAACCGACCTGTCACCTTCGCGTATGTAGTCTTTATATTTTTCTACCTCGTTTAATACTTCAGGCAGGTCATTTTTGTCGATTGAATTGCGTTGCGCACCGAGGCCATAGCCATCATTTTCTACTTTAAAGAAGGCCACGGTCTCTGCCTTTTTAGCCAGTTCTTTATCAAGTATAAGGATTGAAGTTTTTACCCCTGAGTAAGGCTGAAATACGCCTGCAGGCATTGAAATAACTGCCAGCAGTGATTCATCAACCAATTTTTTACGCAGCTGTTTATAAGCGTTCTGGCTTTGAAAAATAATACCCTCGGGCACGATCACGCCGGCGCGTCCTTCAGGCGTTAAGTGATCGGCAATGTAGTCTACAAAAAGCACCTCGCTGCGCTTGGATTGCACAGAAAAGCGATTATGCGGTCTAATTCCGCCTTTTGGTGACATAAACGGTGGATTGGCCAGCATCACATCTGCGTATTCATTCCAGCGGTCCTGGCTGGTCAGGGTATCGTATTCATGGATATGTGGATCGCTGAACCCGTGTAGGTACATGTTAACCAGGCTCAAACGGATCATATCAGGTGATATATCGTAACCCTTGAAGTTTTTAACCATTTTGCCCTTATCATCAGGGGTTAAGATAAGGTTGCCCTTGTTGTCGACGTTTTTGCTTTTAATATGCTTGTATGCCGAGATAAGAAAGCCGGCGGTGCCGCAGGCTGGATCAAGGATAACTTCATCTTTACCGGGGTCTACTATTGAAACAATAAAGTCAATAATATGGCGGGGTGTGCGGAACTGGCCGGCATCACCCTGGGAACCGAGCACAGAGAGCAGATATTCAAAAGCATCGCCCAAGCGCTCAGAGTGGTCATAGGTAAATTCATCAATTATCTTTAGAAATGCACGCAGGGTTTCAGGATCGCGATAGGGCAGGTATGCGTTTTTAAAGATATTGCGGAATAGCAGCGGTATGCCAGGGTTTCCCGACATGCGGGTGATAGCTTCGGCATAAAGGTTTAGTATTTCGTGGCCACCTATACCGGAGCGTAGGAGCTTTGCCCAGCCATATTGAGAAAAGCCGTCTGCAAAAAACTTGCGATCGCCGCCTAATTCCTCAGCTTCTGCATCCATATCATCCATAAATTTATAGACTAAAGCAATGGTGATTTGTTCTACCTGGCTTTTAGGATCTGGTATTTTACCAACAAGAATATCACGTGCAGTATCGATTCGGCGTTTAGTGGCATTATCGAGCATCGCTATCTCCTTTTAGGCAATGAATTTATTTATTGGCACATAATCTTTAACATACTCCGGAACAACCCGGCGGTATTTTTCCGGAACAGCCCTGTAGTCTTTAATTGAAAACTCCGGTATGGTGGCCAGGTCTGTAAACTGGCGCTTTTCAATAATGTCACGGACCGTGCCGCTGGTTATGTATGCTTTAAAGTAGTTCTTGATGGCCGGTATTGCTTCAGCCTCTGCATCATCAGGTTTAGTGTCTGCAACGAACTTGGCGAATTCTTCTTCTAAAAGTTCGTCTTTAGACTTAAATTTCGGGATCAGGCCAAAGATCTTCTCCAGGATTTCCTGGAGAGTCAAGCGTCTATCCACTTCTGCAGCTTTGCGCAATTTATCAAGGCTATAGTATTGATCAGTTTTCTCAAAGAATTCACGGTTAACGTAATCTATAACGCGGTCCCAATGGCCTTCTTCAACGCTTTTAGCAATAAAATCATTATTGCGCACTTCTTCTTCAAACTTTTTAAAGAACATCCTGTCTATTTTCATGCCTTCTTCGCCCACTGCAACCTCTGCTACCTGGGAGATCAGGTCATCACCAAGGTGTTCATAGGTAGCTACAGTAGTAGAGCCTTCACCGTTTCCACCGCTACCATCTGAATCGCTTTGCTTTGGCAGCCTTATGACTTCATCATAATTATATTCCTCCTCGAAATACTCACAGTTGGCAAAGAAATCAAAGAGTTTAAATGTAGTTTTGTGAGAATTAGAAACGCCACCTTTAATGCTTTCATCAAAGAGATTTTCAAGGAAGTTGTGTCGCCTTGTCCCGCGGCCTTTGATTTGTATAAAGTCCTGCGGTGAAAATATCGGCCGGAAGAGCCCCAGATTTAGGATATCTGTGCAGTCGTATCCGGTTGTCATCATACCAACAGTAACGCATACCCTGGCTTTGCTGGTTTTGTAAGTTGGAATGAAGTTTCCTTCACCAAGTAGTTTATTATTAGCAAAGTTGATTGTGTGTTGTTGGGCATGCTGTACATGAGAGGTTACCTGGACTGCAAAATCAG
>SLRE01000017.1 GCA_007131125.1 Bacteroidales bacterium
CATCCAGTACAAAAGCAGTCTGCAGTATGTTGTGAAGAGAATGAAAAGGAACCCCTTTTAACAGGAGTTCAAGGATGCGTAAATAGGGTTGTTCTCCCATCCCATAAACCAGGAGGTCGGCACCACTTTCAAATAATATGGAAGGCCTCACTTTGTCCAGCCAGTAGTCGTAATGCGAAAACCTGCGCATGGAGGCTTCCACCCCTCCTAACATCACCGGAACCTCAGGAAAAAATTCCTTCAGGATGCGGGTATAAACCAGTGAGGGCAGATCAGGGCGAAACCCAGGTCTTCCTCCGGGGGTATAAGCATCATCACTGCGCTTCCGCCTGAGGGCGGTGTAATGATTGATCATGGAATCCATTGCCCCTGCGGTGACCCCGAAAAAATACCTTGGTGCCCCCAGCTTTTTGAAATCACGAAGATCATCCCTCCAGTTGGGCTGGGGCAAAACTGCCACCCGCATGCCAATTTTTTCGGCCACCCTTGCCATAACGGCCGTGCCAAAAGAAGGGTGATCCACATAAGCATCTCCCGTTACCAGGATAATGTCTGCCTGCTCCCAGCCCAGCTGTTCCATTTCTTCACTGCTCACAGGAAGAAAACCCTCGTTATGCTCATGCCTGATTGGATGTTTCATAAATTAACGGATCAATCCGGACCGGGTGATTTCTGAATCAGGATAGTGGAGTGCAAAGTTAATCATTCATTAAGTTTTTTCACAGCAGGGCCGCGGCCCTCTCCCCCTTAAACCAAAAGAGTAAGTTAAGTAAAGTTAAGCGAAAGCCTGTGTAAATGGCTGCAAGGCATATTTTTTGTAATTTTGTTTCTTTGCAAAAAACAAACCAAATCCTCCGGGGAAATCCGGACCATGTAAAGGATTATTTCATGCTCAGATTAATTGCCCTTTTTATTATAATTTACCTGATATTCAGGATACTTACCTTCTATGTTTTTCCCTGGCTTGTAAAATGGTATCTCAGGCGGTATAAAAAAAAGTTTTACCGCCAGAATCCGGATTTTGAAAGGGCCGAAAAACGCAGGAAAAAGAAACAAATGGACATTCGCTACCGCAAAGAGCAAACCTCAACCTCAACCGACCAATTAGGAGAGTACGTTGATTTTGAAGAAATTGAGGAGGAAGAACCAAATCAAACCAACGAAAAGGAAAATAAAAAAAAGAAATAATCCCAAAAATACTTCAATGGAAAAAATTCAGAATTTATTTTCAGGAATACACTACCGGCAGCTCTTGCCTTATGTGGTGGCCATTCTTATTTTTATGGTGCTCACCCTGGTTTATGTGAGCCCGGTGCTGGAAGGCAAAAGGCTGCGACAGGCAGATATTGTAAACTTCCAGGGCATGGCAAAGGAAATCAGGGATTTTCGTGAAGATACCGGAGAGGAAGCCCTATGGACCAACTCCATGTTTGGAGGTATGCCCGGGTTCCAGATTTCAGTGGTTTATTCCAACAATATTGCCAACTTCCTCCACGATGTAATGACACTTTGGCTGCCCCGGCCGGCAGATATGATCTTTCTTTACTTTGTCGGGTTTTTTATTTTTCTTTTAATGCTTAAGATCAACCCCTGGATTGCCCTTGCCGGGGCCGTGGGGTTTGCTTTTTCCTCTTATCACTTTATAATCGTGGAGGTGGGCCACAACTCCAAAGCAGTGGCCATAGCATACATGGCCCCGGTTCTTGGCTCCATTATTCATGCCTTCAGGGGAAATTACCTTTCGGGAGGCATTTTGTTTTCCATATTTATGGGGCTGCAACTATTTGCCAATCACTACCAGATGACCTATTACCTGGCAATAATAGTGTTCATATACGGAATCTTTATTCTGGCAAAACATCTTGAAGAAAAAAGAATTAAGCAGTTTTTTAAGGCTTTTGGGGCATTGCTTGCCGGGCTGGTCATTGCCATCGGCATCAACTTTGGAAACTTCTGGTCGACTGCAGACTATGCCTCAGAAACCATGCGTGGGGGCTCGGAACTCACCATCGGAGAAGCTGAGCATACCCGCGGGCTGAGCAAAGAATATATTACCAACTGGAGCTATGGAATCTCCGAAACCTTTACCCTGCTCATCCCCAATGCCAAAGGCGGGGCTACAGGAGCCATAGGCGAGAACGAGCTGGCACTCGAAAATGTGGAACCCGGCTTCCAAAGCATCATTGCCAACGAAAATCAATACTGGGGTGATCAGCCTTTTACCTCCGGGCCGGTATACGTGGGCGTGGTGGTGTTGTTCTTTTTCTTTATCGCACTCTTCCACGTTAAAGGACCCCTGAAATGGGGCCTGCTCATCGCCATCATTTTGTCCATTCTGCTGTCATGGGGCAAGAATTTCATGCCCCTCACCAGTTTCTTTATTGATTATGTGCCGGGTTACGACAAATTCAGGGCCGTTTCCATGACCCTTGTCATTGCCGAGCTTTGCATCCCTGCCCTGGCCTTTCTGGGGCTGAACCATCTTTACAAAAACCCTGAAAAGGTTTCCATAAAGGACAAAGCCTTCTTAACGGCCATAGGACTGACCGCTGGGCTTTCCCTTTTGTTTTATCTTTTCCCGGATACCTTCTTCAGCTTTACCAGCCAGCGAGAGGCGGAAGCCTATGCCGGGATGGCCGCCGGTGAACCCCAGA
>SLRE01000141.1 GCA_007131125.1 Bacteroidales bacterium
CTCCTGACAGCAGCACCATAATATTTTTTTTGCGGCTAAGCGGAATTTTTTCATCAACCAGCAGGTCGCTTACCTTCTTGCTGCCTTTCATCCCCAATGGGGTGATGCGGTCCCCGGCCTTCCAGGGTCTCAGCCTTAAGGGGAATTCAAGCTTGTCAAAATCTGCCAGGAAATTGTCATTGGACCTGGGCCATTCCGTAAAACCGGTATTTTCCAACACTTCAAACCGGAAAAAAAACGGGCCACACTGAATATGCCCGGTGTCCGGATTGATTTCAAGCTCTTCAAAAGGTGGCTGGTGTTCCTTAGGACTTATCAAAAGCTGGTCGCGGTCTTTTATTGCGATGTGGGTAGGTGAGGCAAAAACCTTGCCGGGTTGTCCTTCCAGGCTTTGAAAAACCTCATGGCATACTGCCGGACTAAACCCAAAATCCCTGATGAATTCATAAAGAAAAGTCTCAGGCCGGGGAAGGCCGAGCAAGGCAGGAATAAGTATTTTCATCTCTTTCCCTTCAAAGCGAAGGCAGGTCTTTTTTTGCTGCTCCACCATGGCCATGAATATTTCATGAGAAGCATCCATCCTTTCAAAAAAAGCCGACAGGGTGGAGGTTAGGGAGGGATTGATTTCTTTCAGAACCGGGATAACCTGCAGGCGCAATTTGTTGCGCAAGTAATGTTCCTGCCGGTTCGAAAGGTCTTCCCTCCATTTAATCTCATGGGCCCGGGCATAATTTTCAATTTCTTCTTTTGTGGCAAAAAGCAGGGGCCTGATGATGTGACGGCTTTTTATCGGTATCCCTTTTAAGCCGCTAAGGCCTGTACCACGCGAAATGTTTATCAGGAGGGTTTCAATGCTGTCGTCCAGATGATGGGCAGTGGCAACCAGGTCAAAATTTTCTTTTTTCATCAGGTCTTCAAGCCACTCATAACGCAGTTGTCGTGCGGCCATTTGCACCGATTGCCGGGTGGTACGGGCAAAAGAGAGGGTGTCAAACTTTCTTGAAAAAAAGGGAACCTTCAACTGTTCTGCGGCTGATTTTACCAATTCCTGGTCCTTATCCGAGGCTTCTCCCCTCAACGAAAAATTGCAATGGGCAATGGCGTAATCAAATGGAGCACGGGCAAAGAGGTTGGCCATGACCATGGAATCCATGCCGCCGCTGACGGCCAGCAATACTTTGTGGCCATCCGGAACCAGACGTTTTTCTGCGATAAAATCCAAAAACCTGTTGAGCATGCTCCAGGGTTTGATGGAACCTGCCGGGCTAAAATTGCAGGCGAATACCCGGACCAAAGATAGCGAACATATCGCTTTCATTCAGCAAATATCCAACCCCAAAATAAATGGGCACACTGAATTTTGCAGTGCTCCTGACCGGCTCAATGGCCGCAATGGCTACAACGCCAATGTCGCGCTTAATATTTTCGCTTTCGCTGAAATTGAAAGCATTAAGTGCAATAAAACCTGCGCCGAATTTGTAGGGCCGTTTGGCCCCAATGCGGTTGGGGTCGTAAAAACTGATTTCTGCCAGTACCGAGGTGCTGATGCCCGACAAATTGCCAACTCCGGGTTCACTGAATTCTTTTACCAGCAAACCCGCAGGAAAGGATACCATGATGTCGAAACTGGTTTTGCGCTCTGCAAAAATGGTGACCTTCCTTGAGTTTCCTGGGCTGTTGTAGTGGTTTTCGTTGTGCTTAACCGTGATGATGACCTGCGAAAAAGCGTCCAGCATGTAAGTGTTGCGCAGCAGATGTTCATTCAGGCGAATGGTTTGCTGCCGGCAGTCATCTTCACCGTAAAAAGCATAACGGGAGCTGCTTTCTCCCGGACAAACCACCACGTTGTTTATGGTCTGAAGGTCAAGGAGCTTGTTGTTGTCATCAAGCACCCTCACTTCAATGGTAAGGTATTGTTTCCCGTAAAACCGGTCGGCCTTATCAATTTTATCGGGGTCGAAAATGATGTTGATATCTTTGATGGTTTGGTCATAAAAAACGGGCTTACTGAAAGTTTCGTCAGTCAAAGGAATGTCGCGGGTGCCGTAATTTATTTTTATGAAGTCAAAATCAGCAGGTCTTTGAAATTCCCTTACCAGGAGTTCATGCTGCGTAGCTTCACGGTTTTTGAATATCATTACCCGGTTGCGGGAAATATCCTTTGGCACTTCCAGCTCAAAAAACAGGGCCCGGTCGCTCATGCGCACACTATCCTGCTCCTGTATGCAGCCGTCAAACCGGATGTCCACATCCATCAATCCCTCTCCCTCAACCTTTACTTCCACCTTTTCCCCGGGACGGACGTTGCGGCTGGATGTCCAGTCCTGTCCCGGCCTCAGGATTTCAATATTTGTGATTTCCGGGCGGTTTACGATGTTAAAGTTGGTCATAAAACGGGTGCGTGTACCGTCTTTTATGTATAGGTAGCCATCTGAGGTGCGGTGGCGGTCGTAGGTGGTTACTTCTGCCACCACCCGGTTGTCGGTGGTAAAGGATTTGATGTATAATTCTGCAATAAGTCTTCCGCCGCTTTCCTGCCGGTTTTCTATGCGATAGGTATGCCCGGCGCGAAACCCTGTGTGGTAGTCCAGCCGGATTTCCTCTCCTCTTCTGTCCGGGTCAAAAAAGATATAATCCTTGTCGGTGTTCA
>SLRE01000166.1 GCA_007131125.1 Bacteroidales bacterium
ATTTTTGCAAAAAAAGGACAGCAGGTATGGACCGGGGGAGGAGATGAAAAAGCCCTTTCAAAAGGGGTTTTTGAAACTTATACCAAAGAATACCTGCGTTATTCCCAAACCATTCCCCTGGATATGTACAAGGAAAAGAACTCAGGGACCAACCTGCCGGCACAGATTGACATTCTGGCCTCAGGTGAAGATACTTATGAGTTTTTATTTGTAGCCAAGGGAGGGGGCTCAGCCAACAAAACCGGTCTTTTCCAGGAAACCAAAGCCCTGTTAAATCACGAAAAGCTTGAGAAATACCTGGTGGACAAGCTGAAAACCTTAGGAACCGCAGCCTGTCCTCCATACCATGTGGCCTTTGTAATCGGCGGCACTTCGGCTGAAAGTTGCCTGAAAACCGTAAAACTGGCCACTGCAAAATATCTTGACAAACTTCCCACCCAGGGCAATGAAGGTGGTCAGGCTTTCAGGGACACTGCCCTGGAGCAGAAGATACTGGAAGCAGCCTACAAACTCGGTATTGGTGCACAGTTTGGCGGAAAATATTTTGCCCTGGATATACGCATTATTCGTCTGCCACGGCATGGAGCATCCTGTCCGGTTGGGATGGGGGTTTCCTGTGCGGCCGATCGCAACATCAAGGCCAAAATCAATAAAGAGGGAATCTGGATCGAGCAACTGGAGAAAGATCCTGGACGGTTTATCCCTGAAAAATACCGCAAGGCTGATGAGAGCGGAGCCGTGGAAATTGACCTGAACAAGCCCATGAAAGAGGTGCTGGCAGAACTTTCCAAACATCCGGTTGGCACGCGCTTGTCACTGAACGGAACCATCATTGTCGGGCGCGACATTGCCCATGCAAAGCTGAAAGAACGCCTGGATGCCGGAGAGGGATTGCCCGCTTACCTGAAAGACCATCCGATTTATTATGCCGGCCCCGCAAAAACCCCGGAAGGCATGCCTTCAGGATCCTTTGGCCCTACTACAGCAGGCAGGATGGATTCCTACGTGGATTTGTTTCAGCAGCACGGGGGCAGCATGGTGATGATAGCCAAAGGCAACCGAAGTCAGGCGGTTACCGATGCCTGCAAAAAATACGGCGGCTTTTACCTCGGCAGCATCGGTGGTCCGGCCGCTCTGCTGGCTCAGGAAAACATCAAAAAAGTTGAACTCCTTGAATATCCGGAGCTGGGAATGGAAGCCATTTACCGCATTGAAGTGGAAAACTTTCCGGCCTTCATCCTTGTGGATGATAAAGGAAATGACTTTTACCGCATGTAACTTCCGGTAAAGGTTTTTTGAACCTGTCGCCATTTCGGCTGTTTAATTCATAAACAATCTTTCTGCCCTGTTCGTGATGTAAATCCGGATGGGGCAGTCTTTAAAAAAGCAATTGCTATGGAATACAGGACAGAAACCGACACCATGGGTGCCTTGAAGGTTCCGGCTGATAAATACTGGGGTGCACAAACTCAGCGCTCCCTTCAAAACTTTAAAATCGGAAAGGAAAAGATGCCGGTGGAGGTCATCGGGGCTTTTGCCCTGTTAAAGAAAGCGGCAGCCCTGGTGAACCTGGAAATGGAAGTGCTGGATGAAGACATTGCCCACCCGGTGATTCAGGCCTGTGACGAGATCCTTGCCGGAAAGCTGGATGATCACTTTCCGCTGGTGGTATGGCAAACCGGAAGCGGAACCCAAACCAACATGAACCTGAACGAGGTGATCGCCAACCGTGCCCACGAGATAATGGGCGGTGCCCTGGATGATAACCGGAAAAAGGTTCACCCCAACGACCATGTCAACAAATCGCAGTCATCCAACGACACCTTTCCAACGGCCATGCATATTGCGGCCTGCAAACTGCTATACGAAAACACCCTTCCCGGGCTGAAAAAGTTACGGGATTCCCTGGAAGAAAAATCAAAAGAGTTTTCAGAAATTGTAAAAACCGGCCGAACCCATATGATGGATGCCACTCCCCTGACTCTGGGGCAGGAGTTCTCTGGTTATGTGGCCCAGCTGGATCATGGCATTCACGGTCTTGAAAATACCCTGCCGCATCTGCATGAGCTGGCCCTCGGCGGAACGGCCGTGGGGACCGGCATCAACGCCCCGAAAGGATTTGACCGCAAAGTGGCATTAAAGATTGCCGAACTTACCGGTTATCCCTTTCTTACGGCTCCCAATAAGTTTGAAGCGCTTTCGGCCCACGATGCGGTGGTACAAACCAGCGGAGCCCTGAAAACTCTTGCGGTAAGCCTTATGAAAATAGGGAATGACATCCGCTTGCTGGCTTCCGGTCCGCGATGTGGCATTGGCGAATTGGTGCTTCCTGCCAATGAGCCGGGAAGCAGCATCATGCCCGGAAAAGTAAACCCTACCCAGCCTGAGGCCCTTACCATGGTGGCCGCCCAGGTAATCGGAAACGATGCCGCCATTGCGGTTGGGGGAATGAACGGGCATTTTCAGCTGAATGTTTTTAAACCCATGATGATCTACAACCTGCTGCAATCAGCCATGCTTATCGGAGACGCCTGTGTTTCCTTTTCCGAAAAATGCGTAGAAGGCATTGTACCCGGTAAAAAGCAGATACAGGCTCATCTTGAAAACTCCCTGATGCTGGTAACTGCCCTGAATCCTCATATTGGCTATGACAATGCAGCGAAGATCGCCAAAAAAGCCCATGAAGAGAACCTTACCCTAAAAGAAGCTGCAATATCGCTTGGGCTGGTGGGAGAAAAGGATTTCGACAAATGGACCGACCCCTCCAAAATGGTATAAAAAAAAGAGAGGCTGATAAAAAAACCAGCCTCTCCTTGATCAATTTTTTTGGGGGTTACCACTCCCAGAGGTCGTGCTCGAAGTTTCGTATTTCTTCTTTAACCCTTTCTGCTTCCAGCAGGGCATCCAGACCTGAATAATATTCCGTGATGCGCCTGTCGTGGACGCTGGACTCCTTATAGATGTAGCTGCTGAAAAACCTGCGAATAAACAGATCATCGTAAGAGATGCGCTGCGCATCGTTGTGGCGGTTAAAAACTTCCGCATTTACCAACACATTGCGTGCCTCGGGGTAATAGACCCAGAACAGAGGCTCGTCTCCCCTGGATTCACCGGTAACGGGGTCAATGGCTTCCCTAACCGGGCAAATTCCCAGGATGCGCACATCCAGAACTGACCTTTTGCTGTCGAAAAACCATTCTTCCTTGATCCTGTAGCGCATTACATCGGCCGGATCGAAAGAGATGGTAATGGTGGTATCAAACTCTTCGTAAGGGGGCTCGGGGCGCTGTGCCGTAATGGTTTCGGTTCTTTCCAGCTGGGACATCAGGGCATCCACGCTAAGAGGAACGGTAAAATCATCGGTTGTAACATCATAAGCGGTTATAGAGCCTTCCCGGATTCCATCCATCAAAACCTGGATGAGGTTTCTTCTGCCATCTGAGGGATTAATGGGGAAATACAGCGTTTGATTCATTTTTTCCCTCAGGTCAATCACCTGCCAGACCCTTTTGGCCCAAAGCACATCTGCTTCTCGCACGTAAGGCAACACAGCGGGTCTTTTCTCCTGTATCATCATTCTGTCATAAAAACCGTCGCGAGGTTCTTCAATAACCTGGGCATTGCCATTCACAGAAAAAGCCAATCCCAGAAAAATGAAAATTAAAAATGTTCTTACCATGATTAAACCTCCAAAATTTTTAATTAATAGTGAGACTGATGGGGGGCAAAGTCCTTGTTCTTCCATCAGGCCCCGGTTTTGTTGTAATATTTTCAAAAATAATCCGCTGCCCCCGGCTGGCATTTTCAATGACCTGTGTCATTTCAGGGGTCAATTGGTTGCTTTCTCCCCTGAAAGTTCTGAAGTCACCGGCAATAGTAGTAGCCATTGTAAATGAGGCAATTTCAAAATTCATGTCAAACTCAAAGCCTTCCAGTCTTGGAATAATGGCTCTTGCAAGAACCAGCTCATCCCTGGAAACCCTTCCTTCGCGCCGTCCGGCAATGTATGCCACCGGGTCGGGAACGGTACGTACCCTGAAGTTGGATGCGCCAAGGGTTCTGGTTTCCCCTTCAATAAGGGCTCTCACGGTAACGGTAGCTTCCCGGGTTCCGGGCTCAATGCGTACAATGTAGCTGCCGTCGCGCTGCCTCACCAGCTCTCCTCCGGAGGAGATGGTGGGACGAAGGTTTTCTGTGGCGACTCCCGGAGCTGAAATAGATACGGGGTTATCCACACCTATGTAGAAAAGGTTCATTGCATCAGCAGATACTGTTGCAGTAGGTCTTTCTACGGTATATTGTGTAGAGAATGGGTATTCCTGAACCACTCCTGCGGGGGAGGTAACCCTGATCACCCCGCTGTGGCTTCTTGTACCGGTTGAGGTTGCAGGAACACGAAGTCTTCCCACCCCATCGGAAACCGGAATACTTCGCCCGTCAACAATAACTTCCGGGGTCATGCGGGTATCATAAGCGGCAACAAATACATCGGCTTCAAAGTGATCGCCCTGCATTACAATCTGACTGCTTGGAACTACCCTTGCGGCAATTTCGTCAAAACGGAAGTCGCCGGCAGTAATCAGGTCAAACAGCATGCTGATGGCATCAAATTCTGCGTTGCGCACTTCGGTGATCAGCCTGCTAAGATTGGTTGCCACTGCTACGGAAATTACACGGTCGAAATTAAGCTGTTGCCATGTAACCTGCCGGTCCTGCACATAAAAGGGACCTTCTACATCAAGGCTCAGGGTAAGGGACTGATCGTGGGTACCGAGAATGCTGTCAATTTCACTGATAAAACCGGCAATTTTTTCCCGCAATTCATAAGCCCTGGTTCCTGGGCCTCCGGGTCTTCCTGTAGGGTCTTCACTGTGTTCTACCAACCAAAAACGGGAAGAGGTACTGTAGTTGTCTTTGGCCCTGGAGTCCATCAGGTCCATGGTGTCTGCTTCTTCAAAAGAAATATTGTTAACGCGGGCAAGCATTTCGGTGCGATTCCGCTGAATAAAGTTTACCAGGGAGTCGGCTACGCCCCGGAGATGCATTGCCTCTCCAAAAAATGGGCGTACCAGGTCTTCCGAAATGGCCCTCTGCTCATAAAAGTCATCATAAACTTCATTGACCTTCATCTCAAAATTTTTGTTGGTCTCCTCAATACTCTTGTTGATCAGCGGAAAGGAATCAAGTACTTCCACCGATACGTTCAGAGCCATCAGAGCCAGAAAGATGAGGTACATCAATCCGATGAGCTTTTGCCTGGGTGTTTGTTTTCCACCTGCCATAATATTGCTATATCAAAATTTTTGCTAAAAGCTTTTCTGTCAAAAGACGAATAAAAATTATTTATTTACATTGAAGTTCATTGCCGACAGCATATTTCCATAAACATTGTTGAGTGCACGGATGTTGCTGTTGAGTTTTTCCATTTCCTGTTTGTACTGCTGGGTGTCGGCCAATGAATTGCCCATATTTTCAACCAGGGCACCTACGGTTTTCTGCAGCTTTTCTGTAGAATCCGATTGTGTGGTAGCGGCCTGAAGCTGAAGCTCATAAGCAGCATTGAGTGCAGAGAGGTTTTGTGCGGTTTTATGTAACTCTGCGTTGAAGGTTTGTCCTCCTTGTGCGGAGCTTTCCAGTGCTTCCACGGCTTTGGTGAGCAGCTCGGCATTTTTGCTGTAGCTTTCACCCAACTGGTTGTTGTATGCCGTAACGTTGCGGATACTGGAATTAAGTTCTTCGGAAGCTTTCAGGTTTTCCTTTGCAGTCTGGGCGGTTTGCTGGTAGGTTTCGCTCACCTGGTTCATGGAGGTAACAGCATTTTGAAGGCTGGCACCGTATTCCTGCGAAAGGCTGAGATCATGCTTGAGATACTCCGAGGCATTTTTGTAGGATTGACTCAATTCCAGAACAGATTTGGAGGCTGACTCCATATTCTGGATATACTGGTCGGTGGCAACCGCTGCATTGGATATTTCGGCCAGTTTGGAGGCATTGTCGCTGAGGTTGCGCAATCCCCTTCCAAGGTTGTTGATCAGCTCAGGCCCAATGTCTGCTTCTTCCAGCAACTTATCAAGGTTGGCCGAAAGAGTAATATTCTGGGCAGATGCTGCTACCGGAACACCCCTTCTGTTGTTGGGTTCAAAAGGTTCTGCTCCTTCAATGCCACCCAGCTCCGGATATACAAGGCTCCAGTCGGGTTCTTCGTGTACCTGTTCAAAAGCGGAAAAGAAAAAAACGATGGCCTCCACGCCCATACCTACAATAAGGGCAAGGTCAGCAAAAGGCCAGTGCATAATTTTAAACAATGCACCAATAATTACAATTGAGGCGCCCCATCCGTACATCCGGGACATGAGTATTTTCCAGGTTTTTGATTTTGCAAGTTTCATAATTTCCGGGATGAAAAATTTGTGATTTTAATTTTTGTCTTAATCTATAACGAAATTTTTTAATAAACATTGGATGCACCACGACCATCTTCTCGGGAGCGTCCGGGATACATTTGTACCGTTCTGAAGCCTATGTAAGATTTTGCGGTATCCTGGTATTCATAGGCCCTTGTGCTTACCTGCAGGAAATATCCCACATCTTTCCATGAACCACCGCGAACAACTTTTCTTTTCATGGAGGGCGGATCATCGGGATCAGCCTCATACTGGAAATCCAGGTTCAGGTCGTGGCCGAACACATAATAGGATTCATCGTAGGCGTTTCTTGTCCATTCCGACACGTTTCCGGCCATATCATAAAGTCCGTAGTCGTTGGGCGGATAATGCCCTACGATGACTGTGTAGAGACCTCCATCGTCGGTATAGCGACCCCTGAGGGGTTTATAGTTTGCCAGGAAGCAACCGTCAACGTTGCGGATATAGGGTCCACCCCATGGGTAAGGGTTGAGCTCCAGGCCGCCCCTTGCAGCATACTCCCATTGGGCTTCGGAAGGCAGTGAGAAGTCCATGGCAAAAGGACGTCCACGGCTGGTCAGGTAATTGTTAAGATACTGGGTACGCCAGATGCTGAATGCCCTTGCCTGCATCCAGTTAACTCCAACAACAGGGTAGTGGTCATAGGTTGGATGCCAGAAATACATCTTGGTCATGGGCTCATTATAAGAATAGGTAAAATCGTGAATCCATGCCAGGGTGTCAGGGTAAACCGGGGTTTCGTATTCCTTGACCAGGTCGCCTCTTGGGGTATCTCTTTCGGTGCGGCGGGCCGCACGGTTCAGGTCAATAATATGGTAACGGTAGATCAGTTTGCGGCTGTCTATTTCGCGACGGCGGAAGAACCTTTCATGTTCGGGGAGGTAGAGCTCGGAAAGGATGTCCCTTTCTTCTTCACCGTCCCAGCGGATGCGCTGATCCCAGTTGATCATCGGGGGATCCAGGGGCATGCCGTAGCGGTCTTCCATTATCAGGTGATCGTCATCAATTGCAGACAGCAGGGTATGGGCCAGGGAGTCCCTTACCCAATATACAAACTGACGGTATTGATTATTGGTGATTTCGGTTTCATCCATATAAAACGCCGGCATAGAAACGGTTTTCGAAATGGCGTTTTGTGAATAGGCAATGTCCTGATCGGATGGCCCCATGGTAAAACTACCCATTGGGATATACACCATGCCGGGAGGATCTGAATAATGTGGATCGGGCCGGTTTTGAACCCCTGTAAGGTGTCCGCGGCCTGAACGATCACAGCCGGATAAAATTACTACGGTTAAGGCGATAATGAAAGCGAATCTTTTCATGGCAGCTTAAAGTTTTATGACCACTGAAATATTGTTGTTATTGGTTTTAACGATTTTTTTTTATCAAGGTTACAATCCTGCAAAATTATAGAAACCTGATATTTCTTTGTATTTCCTGAATTCTGTCAATATCGAGGCTAAAGCAATATTGTAACATAATTTCATGACTCCCGTAACTTCTTCCCATCCTTCCCAGGGGGGAGGTGGTAAAATCGTAGGAGTACCCTACGCTTATCTGCTCTATGTTGAGTCCAAAAAGAAACACTACTGCGTCTTGCAGTCTATAACTAACGCCACCCCAAAACCGGTTATTGTATGTAACCAATGCATTTACATCGAACTGAAAGGAAGCCATATCGGATTTAACCAATACCGAAGGGCTTACCACATATGAGGAGTTGTTAGGCCAGGTATAATCAAAACCTGCGGTGGCATATGCATGCCTGCTCAGGGTATAATTGGCTTCTCCCACAACACCGCCGGCCTGTCTGAGCTGGGTAAAAGATATTCCGGCCCAGGCATCGTTATCCATCATATAAAATGCTCCGATTCCAAAATCTGCAAACATGTGGTTTTCATCACTTCCGCCGGCAAGGGCCGGGTCTCCGTCTGTAATGGGTTTGAGCTCTGAAAAATCAATGCTCTTGTCCAGAAAACCCACCTGGGCGCCAATGCCCATTTTCCCGAAATCCAGGTTAAGGTGGTAGGCGTAAGATAACTTAACTCCAACATTGGTTTCAAAACCAAGCTGGTCCTGCATAAATCCCAGGGCCAAGCCTCCACGAATAAATGGTATGGGGGCATCCACATTTAACACATAGGTTTCAGGGTTTAAGCGGTTTCCTTCATCATCCCTGAATCCAAACCATTGCTGGCGTGCAAGGGCGGTAGCACAGATGGCGTTACGCAACCCGGCATAACCGGGGTTGATCCCCATATTGTTAAACATGTTATGGCTGAACTGGGCCTCCTGCTGTGCTTGCACCACATTGTGAAGAGAAAAAACAATAAAAGCTAATGCGGCAATGCCCTTAATTCTCATTGATGTATTTTTTAACCTGCTAATCTTTTTAACGGAAAAAAAACGGGATTATTGATTGAACAATTAATTTTTAAAAATCTTGGTTTCGTTTGATTTTGGCGGCGTAAAATTACAATAAAAAAAATTAACGGCAGCATCAGGGTTTCAATTTTCGGATCCAACATTTCAAAGAACGAAGTGCAAATAATTTTGCAAAATTTGCACCTGATAGCAAATACAAATTTAGCATAGGGGGTATAGCAGAATATCCGTAATAATACTAGATTTTAACAGTGGAATACCTTGGGAGAAAATGCTTTAAAATTAAATAACTCCTATTCTATCAGGTTTTTCAGGGGGTATGGTCGCTTAAAGGAATTTCTGATATACCTGCCACCATTTCTCGGGGATTTCGTCCTGGCAGGCTGCCTGGTATTCCCTGTAAGAGCAGGGCACAAGGAACTGCCGTTCGTATTTGGCTTCCAGGCCCATGGGGCAGGGCACTTCCATCCACCAGCGGTCGCTTTTTTTGCTTTTGTAGAAAACGATCTCGTTTTGAAAGTCTTTCAGAGATACTACATATTTAATGTATTCACCCGAGTCTTTTCGTTTGCGGTCGGGCAGGTCTTTTTTCCTTTGAAAGAAACCGTCAAAGAAGTACCAAATCATTTGTGCAACCAGGTGGGCAGTTTGTTCTCCCTTGTCAAATGCGGGGTTCACTTCGTAAAATCCTATGGAGGAAAGTTTGTCGCTCAGGCCGGCATAGCGTATGATCTGGCAGGCCTCCTCTCCATAAAAGCCATTGGGTGAGGCATTGGCATTTCCGGGGGCATCAGACTGTCGAATGCTGGAAACATCAAAGCTGAGCATGTCGGCATTTCTTACGATGGGTTCCACTTCCTCCAGGTCTTTTTTAACCTGCCCAAGGCGGTAGATGTCAAAATACAGTTTCTCCATCAGCTCAATGGCATCCTGGTCAACAAAATAGGTTTGGTAGCCGATGTTGGTATAATTAAAAAGGTAGTTGGGCTGATGGGTAAGGATGGTGCTCAGGTAATTGCGGTTGGTCAGCTTGTCTTCCTTTTGTATTCCGATGTCAAAACCCGAATCTACCGATACAATGTTGATGATCTGCCCCAGGGCTTCGTAAGCCTGGTAATTGGCATAGGCAAGGTCCTGACTTCCCCCGATGATCACCGGGATGATCTTTTTTTTGATCAGATCGGTTACGGCTGTTTTTACTGCGAAATAGGTGTCGTTTACCGATTCTCCGGCCCGGATGTTGCCAAGGTCTGCAATGCGCGTCCTGAAAGGGCCCTGAAACAGGCTGTACAAATATTTGCGCACGTAATCGGGGGCCAGGGCGCAACCCTCGTTTCCCGGGGCATTGCGGTCCTCCTTAACACCAATAATGGCAATATCAACTCCTTCCAGATCAGGAAACCCCTCTTCGGAGGTATGGCAGATCAGGGATTCCCCAAGGATGAGGGGATGGTTTTTTTTACCGGGAAGCAGGCTGCTCTTATCCAGGGGTTCGAAAAAATCCAGTATTTCCATTTGTTCCAAAAAAATCGGGTTTTATTTTCCCTTTTTTCGCGGGGAAGTTTTTTTGGTTGTACGGGATTTTTTGGTGGAGGTTCCTTCTTTTACAATTTTTAAACAGTCTTCCAGTGTAAAATCCTGTGGGTCTTTGTCTTTGGGCAGGCGGTAATTTTTTCCGGA
>SLRE01000187.1 GCA_007131125.1 Bacteroidales bacterium
CGAAGTCGAATCCTCGCCTGGAGTACGCGCGGGAGTTCGTCGAGTCGCTCGATGACTTTTTCGAGTGGCTGCCTCGCTACCGGCATCTGCAGTTGGTCCCGATATTCAGCTCGCTCTCGCTTCCCGATGACGTTATCGCCTATCTGAGCGACCGGGGTGTCTATGCGATGATGCTCGGCGAGGACCACCTGGAGATCGTGAACCTCGAGGATGTCGGCGGGGAGGCCGCCGGTTCGCCGTAAGCGCTAGCTTGAAATTTGATGATGCCATCATTAAATTTCACGGACTATGCGATACCGGGAGCGCGCGCTCGGCGCACGCCTTGCATAACTCACGAAGAGCTTTCCAATCGTGGTAGTTTCCGGCGCGCGCCAGGTCGGAAAGAGCACGCTTGTCCGACACATACTCCACAACTGGGAAGTTGTTACGCTCGACCCCGCCATCGATATCGCCAACGCGAGAAGCGAACCCGATCTGTTTCTTTCCATGAATTCGGCGACAGCGCCGGAAACCGCTCGTGGCTCACCGAATACCTGGAAAGCCCGCACGCGTTCGTCGAACGCGGTGGCTCACGCCCCATTTCCCGCCTGAGCGTCGAGCGGCCGCTTGCCGAACAGCTCTGGCGCGGGTTTCTTCCCGAAGCTCAAGAAATTGAGCTCGAACTTGTCGGTGACCTTCTCGAAGCGTACTTCCGAACCTATGTCGAGCGTGATGTCCGTACACTGGCGGATGTCGCCGACTGGCAACAGTTCGGCCGCTTCACCCAGTTGCTCGCGGCCCTTACCGCCCAGGAGATAAACCGATCGCAGCTTGGCCGCGAGCTCGGCATGACCCCGCAAACCGCGGGACGCTGGCGCGATATGCTCACCGCCACCTTCCAGTGGGAGGAAGTACCCCCCTACAGCGGCAACGCGGTCAAGCGCATCAGTAAACGGCCGAAGGGCCACATATCCGACACCGGTCTCGCCTGCTATCTGCAGCGAATCTCCTCGCCTCGGGCGCTCGCCGGGCACCCCATGTTCGGCGCGTTGTTCGAAACCGCGGTGGTTGCGGAGATCAGAAAACTCGCCGCAGCTGCATCCGTTCGCGCCGGTCTGTACCGCTGGCGCAGCCACGGCGGGGCCGAAGACGATCTCGTGATCGAACACGACGGAACGCTCTTTCCGGTCGAGATCAAGGTCACCACACGCCCCACGGCGTCGGACGCCCGCGGGATTGCCGCCTTTCGCCGCAGCTACCCGGCCGCTTCCATCGCCCCGGGGCTAGTGCTCTGCGCCTGTGAACGCCCCCTCCTGCTCACCGACGACACCCTCGCCCTGCCCTGGAATGCCGAATAACTATCGGCAACGATATGCTTCGAGAAGGCCGGGCAGCTCATCGGTCCCTCTTTTCGCCGGAGGCGACAATCGCCGGTCCGGATTGCGCGGTAGGAGAGGGTGAGCGGCGGTGGTTTCGCAGTCCCCGCCGGTTGTATACTCTTTCAGTAAAGGAGCCGGGCCATCGCCGACGCCAACGAACGCATCAGCACGATCGAGCGCGATCTCGCCGAAACCGCACGCATCCAGCAGCGCAACGAGCGTTTCCTCGAGCGCTTTTCGCGGGAGATGGACGAGTTCAAGTCGGAGATGAAGGACTTCAAATCCGAGATGCTTGAGTTCAAGGATGAAATGAAGGACTTCAAGTCCGAGATGCTCGAGTTCAAGGACGAGATGCGTGCGAGCAAGCGCAAGATGGACCGCAAGTGGGGCGATCTGGCGAACAAGCTCGGGACGGTGGTCGAGCATATTATCGCGCCAGGTCTTCCCAGGGTGCTGCGCAGCTGTTTCGGCGTCGACCCGGATGAGCTCTACGTACGCTACCGTATCCGCCACCCGCAGGCGCGCGATCGGGTGCGGGAGTTCGACATTGTGGCGGTCGGCGGCGAGCGGATCTTTCTCAACGAGACGAAGTCGAACCCGCGCATGGAGTATGCGCGGGAGTTCGTCGAGTCGCTCGATGACTTTTTCGAGTGGCTGCCTCGCTACCGGCACCTGGAGCTGGTCGCGATATTCAGCTCGCTCTCGCTGCCCGAAGAGGTCATCGCTTACCTGAGCGAGCGGGGCGTGTATGCGATGATGCTCGGCGAGGACCATCTGGAGATCGTGAACCTCGAGGCGGTCGGCGGGGAGTGAGCGGGTCGCCGGTCGGCGCGCTCGCCGCCCGGTGCCGGGCGAGGGTTGCGGTACGGGTGGCGCCTTCTTTTTGGTCGAGGTGTCCGAAATCGTATATGATTGCCGTCACGGAGGTACCATGAGCGATGCTGTGCTGCGCCTTGCCTGGAGGAGAGGCGCGATTACCGCCGCCGACCTGCGCGAATGCGGGATCCCCCCTCGGTACTTGAGCCGTCTGTGTGCCCGCGGGCAGCTCGTGCGGGTCGCGCGCGGGGTGTATGCGGCAGCTGATATCCGGAGGACGGCCCCCGGGCGCCTGCTTGCCGCGAGCCGGCGGGCGCCGGCTGCGGTCATCTGCCTGCGCTCTGCGCTGTGGTACCACGATCTGCTCGACGAGGCGCCGCAGGAGGTGTGGCTTGCGGTGCGCGCCGGCTCCCGCACGCCGAAGACCGTTCCAATCGCCGTCCGGACGGTGCGCATGTC
>SLRE01000134.1 GCA_007131125.1 Bacteroidales bacterium
AGAAGTAAAAAACAGCTGATCCCTGGCATGTTGCCCTGTTTAACACCCTTCTTTTTTTACTCCACATAGATTTAGCTTTTATTTGGCTTTGCCTTTTAAAAACCCATGCTTTTGAGTAGGTTTTTATGCGGGGCCGGCAGTGTCAGGTAAAAAATTTATCGTATATTTGCACTCCGTTTTGCACCAGGCGGATGTGGCGTAATTGGTAGCCGCGCCAGACTTAGGATCTGGTGCCGAGAGGCGTGGGGGTTCGAGTCCCTCCATCCGCACAATGGATTTGAAAATTTGAAAATGAACCCCGTAAACGACAATTATCACTGGTCTGACGGGGTTATTTTTATTTAAAATAAACTTGATTTTTCATTCATAAAATCTCCGAAAAAAGATTAAACAAAAAAGAAAGAAACCCTATGAATATTGTTCAGGAGAATAAAGGACCCCAGGAGGCGATCCTGAAGGTCGAACTAAAAGAAGAAGACTATAAGGACCAGGTGAATAAAGAGCTGAAAAACTTTCAGCGCAAGGCGCAGATGCCTGGTTTCAGGCCCGGGAAGGTTCCCTTTGGAATGGTAAAAAAACTCTATGGCAAAAGCGTAAAAGCTGAAGAAATCAATAAGATCCTTGCCGATGCCGTTTTGGATTATGTCAAGAAAAATGAGCTGAACATTCTTGGCCACCCGGTACCCGACCAGGAAAAAGCCAAAGAAATAGACTGGGAAAAGCAGGACGAATTTGAGTTTATTTACCATATTGGCCTGTCTCCCGAAATTAACCTTGAACTTTCTGAGGATATTGAAGTTGATTATTACAAAATCAAGGTCAGCGACGACATAGTAGATAATTACATGAAAGACATTCGTCGTCGTTTCGGAAAAATGACCAACCCGGGCGTAGCCGAAAAAGATGATGTTTTATTTGGTGAGTTCACGGAAATGGAGTCGGAAGAACAAGCCAAACCTGAAGGACAGACCAATAAAGCCAATCTTTATATTCAATACATCAAGGATGAGGAATTAAAAAACAAGCTGGTTGGTGCAAAGCCCGGCGAATCGTTTATGATGGATGATTTAAAAGCTGTGGAGTCCGATGCTGAGGCTGCTGCTATGGTTGGAGTAAAAAAAGAAGAGCTTGGCAATTACAGCCCTCTTTTCCGTTTTACGGTTGAAAGCATTAGCCGGGTGGAACCTGCCGAAATCAATGAGGAGCTTTTTGAAAAGGCAGCCCCTGAGAAAGGAATTAAAACTGAAGAAGAATTCCGGAATTTTATTGCCGACAATATCAGCCAGCAATACCAGGCCGATGCCGACAAACATTTTAAAAATGAGGTAAGGGAAAAGCTTATCAAAATCACCGATCTGGAACTTCCCGACGAGTTTTTGAAAAAATGGCTGCTGGATGCCAATAAGCAGGAGCTGACCCCTGAGCAGATCGAAAAGGATTTTGATAACTTCAAGGATACATTCCGCTGGCAGCTTATCGAAAACCATCTGATTAAGCAAAACAACCTGGAGGTAAAAACAGAGGAGGTCAACGATCACCTGGAACAATACATCCGTGCCCAGCTAAAACAATACGGGCAGGAAGATCCGGAGCAGTCCATGATAAACGAGTTCATTAAGAACATCACTTCCAACGAGGAAGAGATAAAAAAGGTGTATGAACATCTTTTTGAAAAAAAGCTGACTGCTCTATTCAAAGAGAAATTAAAACTGAATGAAATCGAGATTTCTTTTGATGATTTTGTTAAATTAGTAACAGAAAAATACCAGGGAGATCAAGCTTCCGGGAAAACAAATCCTGAAACAGAAAAATAGAACCTATGAGCTCAAAAGATGATTTTACCAAATATGCCACAGGGCACCGGGGTATCAGCAGTGCTACCCTGCACAATTATACCTCAGTTTATGGCAACTACATAAGCCCCACCATTATCGAGGAGCGTCAGCTGAATATTGCCACCATGGATGTATTCAGCCGCCTGATGATGGACCGTATTATTTTTCTGGGAGTTCCTATCAATGATTATGTTGCCAACATTATACAGGCTCAGCTGTTGTATATGGAGTCGGTGGATCCCAAAAAGGATATACAGATTTATCTGAATACCCCGGGCGGATCGGTTTATGCCGGGCTGGGTATTTATGATACCATGCAATATATCGCTCCGGATGTGGCAACCATCTGCACCGGTATGGCAGCCTCAATGGGAGCAGTACTCCTTTGCGCAGGTGCCGAAGGGAAGCGTACCGGCCTGAAGCACAGTCGTATTTTAATACACCAGCCTATGGGTGGAGCCCAGGGGCAGGCATCCGATATTGAAATCACTGCAAGGGAAATTCTCAAGATTAAAAAGGAACTTTACGAGATCATTGCTTTGCATACAAAACAGGATTACGACAAAATTTACAAGGACTCCGACCGTGATTACTGGATGACCTCAGAGGAAGCCAAAGATTATGGTATGATTGACGAAGTCCTGGTTTCCAATAAACCTTCCGGGAGCAAATCCTGAGGGTCTTTGATTTAACAGAACAACCCAATGGGCAAAGAAAACCGAAAATGTTCCTTTTGCGGACGCGACGGGAAAAATGTGGATATGCTGATTTCCGGAGTAGGAGCCCACATTTGTGAACGTTGTGTAGAGCAGGCCAATCTTATTGTTGCCGAAGAACGCACCGTAAAAGCCAAGAACAAAATCCCTTCCTTTAAGCTTTTTAAACCTTTTGAGATTAAAAAGCACCTCGACCAGTATGTTATCGGTCAGGAAGATGCGAAAAAGGTATTAAGCGTGGCCGTTTACAACCATTACAAGCGCATCAACTATGCTCCTGCCAAAAGCAATGATGCCGACGAGGTAGAGATTGAAAAATCAAACATTGTAATGGTTGGAGAAACCGGTACCGGAAAAACGCTTTTGGCGCGCACCATTGCCAAAATGATGCAGGTGCCTTTTTGTATAGCAGATGCCACGGTTCTTACCGAGGCGGGATATGTGGGAGAAGATGTGGAAAGCATTCTGGCAAGGTTGCTGCAGGTGGCCGATTATGATGTGGCAGCAGCCGAAAGGGGAATAGTTTTTATTGATGAGGTGGACAAGATTGCCCGCAAAAGCGATAACCCCTCTATCACCCGCGATGTTTCAGGTGAAGGAGTGCAACAGGCACTGCTGAAGCTGCTGGAAGGGGCTACCGTAAATGTACCTCCACAGGGCGGAAGAAAACATCCTGAACAGAAAATGATACAGGTCAATACCCAGAACATTTTGTTTGTTTGCGGGGGTGCTTTTGATGGAATAGACAAAAAAATCATTTCCAGGATGCATGCCAATGCCATTGGATATGGTGCCGGAAAATCCGGAAGGATTGACCGTGATAACATTCTTCAGTATGTAGCTCCTCAGGATTTGAAAAGCTATGGCTTGATTCCCGAGCTGGTTGGCAGGTTACCGGTTTTAACCTACCTGAACCCCCTTGACCGGGATGCCCTCAGGCAGATTCTTACCGAGCCTAGGAATTCATTGGTAAAGCAATACATCAGGCTATTTGAAATGGACAATATAAAACTGGAGATAGAGGAGGATGTGTACGACTATATCGTTGATAAGGCCATTGAATTTAAGCTTGGAGCCCGGGGTCTCAGGTCCATTTGTGAGCTGATCATGCTGGATGCCATGTTTGAAATTCCATCTTCCAAAGATGAAACCGATACCTTTACCCTTACCCTGGACTATGCCCGCAATAAACTTGAAAAAAGCAAGCTCGACCGGTTAAGGGTTGCCTGATAGACCCGGGTTTTGTTAAAACCATTGGGTACTTTTTGAAATTTTTCGTAACTTAAAGCGTTTGTTGGATAACAGGCGCTTTTTTTTTGGCACATAAATTGACAGGTCACCAAAGGACCATTAACCGGGTTTATGCGATACTTCCTTTTCATATTCCTTTTGGCAGGTTTGGCCTTGTCAGGCAAAACCCACAAAGCAACCGCACAGGAGGTTAAGGGAACCACCCACAAAGCCTTTGTAAGAAACGGAGATACCATACCGGTAATAGAACTTCGCCCGGTAAATATTTTAGCTCCAAGAGTATTTGAAAACCGCTTTCAGGAATACCGTTATCGCCGGCTGGTAAGAAACGTAAAAATTGCTTATCCATATGCCAGGCTGGCCGGAATCAAATTCCAGGAGTACAACGAAAAACTCTTGCAGCTGGAATCCGGTTCCGAAAGAAGGCAGGCCATGCGAAGGGCTGAGGATGAATTAAGGGAGCAATTTGAGGATGATTTAAAAAAACTGACCTTTTCTCAGGGATTAATCCTGATAAAATTAATTGACCGGGAAACCAGCCATACATCTTATGAGGTTTTAAGAGACTTCAGGGGAGTTTTCAGGGCGGTATTCTGGCAGTCACTGGGCCGGCTTTTCGGATACAACCTGAAGGAAGAGTACGATCCTGAAGGGGAGGATAAACTTATTGAGGAAATCGTGCAAATGATAGAAGCCGGGGCATTGTAATTTTACTTTCCGCGGCCCTGAACAATAATTAAAACGGTATATATCAGTATTTTAAAATCAACTGCCAGGGACATGTTTTCCAGGTAGAGCAGGTCGTATCGCAGCCGGTCTATCATCTGGTCAATATTTTCGGCGTATCCGTACTTTACCTGACCCCAGCTGGTTATGCCGGGTTTAATTTTTTGCAGTAAGCTGTAGTGGGGGGCTTTTTTGGTGATCTTTTCAATGTAATACTTTCTTTCGGGCCTTGGACCTACCAAAGACATATTTCCTATCAAAACATTGTAAAACTGTGGTATTTCATCCAGTCGCACCTTTCTCATAAACCTGCCAAAAGGGGTGATACGGGGGTCGTTTTTACAGGAAAGCTGTGGCCCGTTCTTTTCGGCATCCACATACATGGAGCGGAACTTATGCATCATAAAAGGTTTTCCATGCAAACCAATTCGTTCATGGGCATAAAAAACCGGCCCTTTTGAAGTGGCTTTCACTGCAATTGCCGTGACCAGAAAAACAGGGAAAAGGAGCACTAGGCTTCCTGCCGAAACAACAATATCAAGAAACCGTTTGATAGACTGCTGCCAGGCGGGCATCAGCCCCGGTTGGATCTGAATCAAGGGGGTGCCGAAAATCGAAGTCATTTTTACGGCACCAAGCAAAATGTCATGAAGCTCCGGAATAACTTTTACAATGACATCGGAAGCATAAAGGTCGGTGAGGATTTTGCTCAGGTTTTTATGCTCACGGGGCTCAATGGCAATAATGGCCTCCTCAACCCCATGCTCTTCCACAATCTCCTTCATGTCTTTAAACCACCCAAGCCTTGGGAGGTGTTCCGACAAGGGGTAATCCTCATAGATGTTTACATTTACAAACCCGATGAGTTTATTTCCCGAAGATTTTTTTTGGGATTCCAGTTCCTTGTATATTTCAAGGGCTTTTTTCTGGCTGCCGATAATAATGGTTTTGAAGCCAATTTTACGGTTATGTATTTTGTTGATTACAATGGTTGAAAGGATAAATCTGAAAGTGGCGGTAAAAGAGATGTGAAAAACCAGCAACATCAGAAAAGACTGATAATATTCGCTGCTGGTGCTGACTTCCTGATCAAGTAAAACCACGAAGAAAATAACAAGGACACCCAGAATGGATGTAAAAAGGGTTTGACCGAACTGCCCCAGACGTGAGCCCCGGAAGATATTTCTGTAAGAACCGGCGAGATAATAGAGCAACAACCAGAACATGGGAATGATCAAAAGCCCAAGCACCAGGTTTTCATCAATGAAAATCTGCTCCTTGAAGCTTGCAAATCCTGTGTTATTATTGGTTTTTCGAAAATAGATAAAGGAAAGCCAGGCAAGCGCTGCTGCAATAAAATCAAAAGCAATGAATTTGGCAATTTGAATTCTTTGTAGCTTTTTTTCCATCCGGTATGATTCGTTTCACTCGGTAAGATCCGCTGCAGCTGCTTCCTTTTGCTTGTTTTATAAACAAAGCAGAAGTTGGAATATTATAAATAACGGAGCCGCGGGCTACATATTGTATTTGATTTTGTAAAAAGAAGCATCAGGGATTACAACCGAATTTTTACTTCATCACTTTGAGGCCAACATCCATTTTGTCCATTATCTGGTATGCCAGTTCCAGGGAACGATAGCCGTCGGAAATGGTTACCTGGGGTTCGGTATTGTGTACAATGGAATCGTGAAAGGTTTCCAGTTCGGTTTTTATGGCATTGATGGGCTCAATTTCGGGGGTCTCCACCCATATTTGCTTTGGCTTTTTTTCTGGTCCCAGATCCAGGATCATGGCAAAAGGATCGGGGTTGGCCTCTGCATCTTTCATGCGGGTTATCTGGGTTTCTTTCTTCAGGAAATCAACGGCGATATATCCGTCCTTTTGAAAGAACCGGGATTTGCGCATATTCTTCATGGAAATCCGGCTGGCAGTTAGATTGGCAACACAGCCGTTGTTAAACTCTACCCTTGCATTGGCAATATCGGGAGTGTCGGAGACCACGGCCACACCGCTGGCAGATATTTTTTTGATGGAAGATTTTATTACACTCAGCACGATATCAATATCATGGATCATCAGGTCCAGGATAACCGGAACGTCGGTTCCCCTGGGGTTAAACTGCGCCAGGCGATGGGTTTCAATAAACATAGGATTTGCAAAGTAGGGGCGGGCAGCGATAAAAGCAGGGTTGAAGCGTTCCACATGACCAACCTGAACTTTTACATTGGCTTCCATGGCCAGGTCCATTAGCTTGCGGGCTTCTTCCAGGGAAGTGGTAAGGGGTTTTTCGATAAAAACATGACGGGACCTGCGCAGGGCGACTGAAGCACACTTGAAATGAGATACGGTTGGGGTAACAATGTCTACAATTTCGCAGGCTTCCATCAGTTCATCAGAGCTGTCAAAGCGATGGATACCGTAGGTTTTTTCTACTTCTTTGGATATCAGTGGGTCCGGGTCAAAAAAGCCGGCCAGCTCAAACTTGTCTGACTCAAGAATGCATTTAATGTGAATTTTTCCTAAATGTCCTGCACCTAAAACACCAATCTTTTTCACTTTTTAAGGTTTTGGTTTTTAATTGTTATTTGGTTTGTTGTTGGTTGTGCAAAAGTAAAATTTTTTGAACTGTCTTAAATTATTATTTTCGTAAATTATTTGGCAGTTTTAAATTGATTGAATTTTTTCGAAATCAATGAATGACTCATACCGGCATAAAGGTTTGCGCAGAAAGCTAGCAGAAGAGGTTCGCTCCAAAGGTATAAAAGACGAAAGGATTTTGGAGGCCATTGAGAAAATTCCAAGGCATTTTTTCCTGGATTCTTCTTTTGTTGAATTTGCCTATCAGGACAAACCCTTCCCAATAGGTTCCGGACAAACCATAAGTCAGCCCTATACTGTGGCCTTTCAAACCGAACTTCTGGAAGTAGAAAAAGGGGACAAAGTGCTGGAGATCGGTACAGGAAGTGGTTACCAGGCTTGCATTTTACAGGAAATGGGTGCCCGGGTGTTCAGTATTGAACGGCATCATTCCCTTTATACCAAAACCAAAAAGCTGCTGGCCCAGATGAAATATCAGCCAAGGCTTTTTTATGGTGACGGTTATAAAGGCCTGCCTGCTTTTGCCCCTTTCGATAAAATACTGATTACTGCGGCTGCCCCTTCCGTTCCGGAAACTCTTTTGCAACAACTCAAACCAGGAGGAATTATGGTGGTGCCTGTGGGAAAGGCCGACACCCAGATAATGAAAAAGATAAGAAAAACCGGCCAGGACGACTATCAGGAAGAGAATTGCGGTTACTTCAGGTTTGTGCCCATGCTTGGCGATAAAGCAAAATAAATCCCCCAAAGGTTGGTTTTTTGCAAATAAAAACATAAATTTATTCCCTTAATTAAACCTGGTATATACACGGCCATTTTTTCCCGATGCGGCATTTAAAAGATTTCAAGTCGTTTTTTTACCTTTCGGAAGATACCCGGGTAATTCTTGCATTTAACGGAACCTTCACCCAGGACCTGATCGTTAGTTTAGGGGAAACCCTGAAAAATGAGCTGGGTCAGCTTTCTTCTCCTTCTTTGGTAAACCGTTGTTTTGGTATTTTTGTTGAAATGGCCCAGAATGTGATGCATTACAGCAATTCCCGTTCAAATTCTGATTCAGAAGGTAGCGGAGGAAAGGGCAGTATCATGTTTTGCTCCGTCCCTGAAGGCTTTATGGTTATGACCTCCAACCAGGTTGATGTCGGGGAGATGGAAAATATCCAGAACAGGGTGCGGGAAATCAACAAAATGGACCCCGAAGATTTGAAAAACCTTTACCTGGTCCGGCGAAGACAAAAACATCATGAAAATTTTCAGGGAGCCGGTTTGGGTATGATGGACATTGCCCGCAGGTCGGGCCGTGAACTCGGGATGGGGTTTTTGCCGGATGGGGTTGGTAAGCTGATGTTTTTTTTCAGGGTCATCATCCCGGTCTAATCCTTTATAGCTAAGCTTGTGCGGTGCGGTCCAGGGCTTCCCGCAACCCGTTTCCTGCCAGCATAAACGACAACACGATCAGCATAATTGATATTCCCGGCAAAATGGCCAGGTAGCCCTTGTCAAGGATTATAAATCCATAATGCTCCCTTATCATGGTTCCCCAGGATGGCATGGGAGGCTGCACCCCAATACCCAAAAAACTTAAGCCTGCCTCAATAAGAATGGCCGAAGCGAAATTTGCGGCAGAAATAACTATTACCGGCCCCATGATGTTGGGCAGGATATGCCTTGAAATGATGCGTTTGCTGGAAAGGCCCAATGCTTTGGCAGACTCTACAAATTCTTTTTCCCTGATACTGATTACCTGTCCGCGCACCACCCTGGCTACTTCCACCCACATGGTGAGGCCAACGGCCAGAAAAACCTGCCAGAACCCTTTGCCTATGGCAAAAGTTATGGCAATTACAAGCAGCAGGGTTGGGATGGACCAAACCACATTGATCAGCCAAACGATGAAATCATCCAGCCTTCCACGGTAAAAACCTGCCAGGCTTCCAAGGCTGAGGCCAATAATTAAAGAAATAAAAACGGCAATAAAGCCTATCGAAAGGGAAACCCTGGTACCAATAATCAGCTGGCTCAGCATATCTCGTCCGAAGCGGTCGGTACCAAGAATAAACCTCCTGTGGCGGATGTTTTCCTGTACTACCTGCTCCTTTAACTGGCCAATGGATTTTTCCCGTTTTTCCCCGTAAATATCCTCGAAAATGAGGCGGTCATTTTCCCTTTTAACCACAGGAGGGTCTGAAAGAGGAAATAAAACATCAGCCAGGTCAAATGAGCCCTCCATGCCCGGGTAACCCGGTTGCCCGGAATAAGTTTCATAATAAATGCGGTCATCCTCAAACCAGTATCGCTGAATGGGGATGGTGGTGTATGGCAGGGGCTTACCCCAGACTAACTTTGTGAAAAAGCCCGGGCGGGGTGTATCCTGGTTTTTTTTTACGTAAAGCATATCAATGCCAAAACCGGGAGAGTGGGTTGCAACTTCCAGTTGCTGGTGATTGGCAAAAGGAGTGGAGTCAGGGGTAATCAGGTAACCGCTGATTGCCAGCAGGGATGAAAGCAATATCCACACCAAACCAGCCATGGCCAGGTAATTCTTTTTTAACCTTCGCCAGGTAATGCTGCTCAATGAGCCTCTTTCGATGCCGGGTTTCCTAATAAACAAAGTATGAATTAAATGGCAAATTTAAAAAACAATATCATTTACAAAGGTGTTAAAATTTATGTCTTTAACAATAAATTCGAATTTTTGCCATTTAGCATTATTTTTGTAAACTTTTTTTTATTTAAAACATCAGCCAATTATGAAATTCCTGAAAATTGTTTCGTTATTTTTCCCTGCACTATTTTTGTTTTTTGTTTTTCAACCTGCAGAGGCCCAGGAAAACAAAATAAACTGGATGTCTATTGAGGAGGCAGAAGCCAGGGTTAAGGAAGAACCCAAAAAGATATTTGTAGATATTTATACCGACTGGTGCAGCTGGTGCAAGCGCATGGAAAGTGAAACCTTCGGCCATCCGGTAATAGCCGAATATTTGAATGAGCATTTTTACCCGGTAAAATTAAATGCCGAGCAAAAGGAGCCTATTGTTTTCAGGGGGGTGGAATACGTTAATGAAAACCCCGGAGGCAGACGTTCGGCACATAACTTTGCTGCAGCCATTTTGCAGGGAAGAATGGGATATCCCTCCGTTGCCTTTTTTGATAAAGAGCTTAACCTGGTTTATGCCCTGTCAGGATTTCGTCCGCCCAAAAGCATGAAACCGGTCCTTGTTTTCTTCCATGAGGAGATTTATAAGGAAGACCCCGATCTGGACAGCTTCATCGAAAACTTTGAGGGAGAAATAGACTGATTTTTCCCGGGGATAAAAATTTTTATTAAAAACGAAGGGAGATCATCGGTATTTCCC
>SLRE01000043.1 GCA_007131125.1 Bacteroidales bacterium
AAAACTTATCTTGCACCCGGCAACCGGGCATCTAAAGTATGGAAGTTCTTAAAGGTGGTTCTGCCGCTGCGCACATTGGCTTCAAGATTTAAGGTTCGGGCCACATTTCCGTTGGGCAGAAGCAATTCCAGGTTCAGGCTGTGGTCCCCTTCAGGAAGGGCCATCCGAGAGTAGTGAATGGAGTGGGGAAGTGTTTGCCAGTTGCGGGTGTCGGCCTGTTCGGTCACTGCACCCAATATGCTGAACAAGGCCCCAATGCGCTCATCCTCTTTTCTGATGCGCTGCTCTGCCGCCTGCCTGATTGCCAGCCTCAAAAGGGCCTGTCCCATCTCACGCAGCATGCGGTCTTCGAGGGATTTAAAGGCAATGGCATTGATATCCTGGGCCAGGTAAAGGTCAGCCGAACGATTGCCAGTGCGAAGGCGTGCGCCCACATAAACCGGTTTGCGCTCCACAAATTTTGGAAAAGCAACCCTTACAATGCGCAGGTCGCCAAGGTCGCCGGAGGATTCCCCACCTAAGAAAAAAGGAAAAGAAAGTCCCATTTCTTCATTCACAAAATTTACCTGTCCGCCGCTTCCTCTCACAATGGTAAAGTTAATGCTCCATTCCTCTTTGACAGGCCCAAGACCATTTTGCCAGAAAAACACCAGATCGCCCGTACCGGCGTCCATACCGGGGTTATAGGTCATGTCAAAAAGTTCTTCGTAATGGGCTGCCTGATCTCTGAATCCAGTACGGTATGCTGCACGAATCAGGTCTTTTTTTAGCTGGGGAGGAGGTTTTACGCCAAACAGGCTGGCATAATCCTCGGTATAAATATTATAGGCATTGCGGTAGGCAATAAAGGCATTGTTGTAATCTCCGCTGGCATCATAGATAATACCCATGAGGTTGTGAATGAAGGCATCTCTCTGGTAACGGCCGGACCTGTTGGATCTGTCCTGCATGGCAGAAAGCCGGATGTTGAGCCTTCGGCATTCCACCAGGGCGGCTTCAAAATTTCCCAGATGGATATAGTTCATGGCCTTGTAGTAATGCACCATCAGCAGCTCAAAGTCCTCACCCCGGTATTCGGTCATATTGGGGTTGGTAAGCAGGGCAAGGGCTTCATCCATGTAATTGGTAAGAAAGTCTTCTCCAAGAATGTAGGCTTCTTCAAAAAAACGGTTGCTTTCCTGGTAATTGCCCAGCATATGGTGCACCACACCCTGGTTGAAAAGGTGCAACAGCCGGGTTCGGCGGCGGTCAGCACGCCGGTCTCTGGAAAGCACTTCTGCAGCCTCCTCTACCTTCCCGGCCCGGAAATAATTATGAAACTCCTGATGTTGCCGATAAAAAGAGCGGCAACCGGAAAGTCCCACCAAAAGGACCACCAAAAAAAGTATAACGGTTTTTTTGGCCATAGCTCAGGGGTTTATAAAAAACCCTCCTGCCTTTTACCGAAGCCTGAGGGTAGAAGTTTTTTATCCAGAGAAAACGGTTTAATTTCTTACTGTTTTCTTGATTTGTTTTTCACCGATCCAGACCTTTTCATTGGTTTCCATGTCGGAAAGCTCCAGATTGACCTGGTAGTAGATGACCCTGTCGCGGCCGTGCTGATCAACTATGGAGTTCATGGTGCCGGTAAGCATATAGTCGGCACCTATTTCACGGCGCCAGCGGGCCATGGTTTCCGGAGAAGCAAACTCCTGCTGGTCGGCCCTTTCTTCTCGCATAAGCTCCCTGAACTCTGCACCCTGAACAACCCTTACCATTCCGCTATTGATAAACTCCCTTTCCATATTTCTTACAAAGGTTTCAGCATCAATATGCTCGTGGCTTCTGTTGCGCACCTCCCCAACAATGACCACAGGAGAACGCTCATTTCTGTCTTCGAAACGCGAAAGCCAGGGGCGGCTCAGCACATCGCTGATCATTTCTTCTGCTACAAGGCGGGAATCGGTGTCATTCCAGCGGCCACTCAAATCTATGGCCCGGTCGGGTTCAACACGGGTAACGGTCCGGCGTTGACAGCTTCCGGCAAGTACTACCAGAATAAGCAAAGGGATAAAGAAAAGCTTTTTCATCGTCTGTTTATTTTAAGTTTGCTTTTAAGATGCTTGGGTTGTATGTTTTCGCCATTTCAAAAACTATGCCGAACAAAATATCGGAACAAAGGTATTAATTCCTTTCTTTCCATTTCTTTAAAATTTTATATAATTGCTGCTCTTTTACCGGCTTGGGAAGATAGTCGTCCAGCCCTTCTTCCAGAAATCTTTCCTGGTCTCCTTCAAGGGCTTCTGCAGTAATGGCAATTATTGGCGGGATTTTTTGGTACTTTTCCTTTAGTTTTTTGGTTATGGTAATTCCATCCATATCGGGAAGGCGTATGTCCATTAAAATGACATCGTACTTTTCCTCTTCGAAAAGATTAAAGACCTCTTTTCCGGAAGTGGAAACATCCACCTGGCATTTAAAACCCTTCAGTATCATAGAAAGAACCTGGTGGTTTACAAACTGGTCTTCAACAACCAGCACTTTCATTCCTAGGGCAGAATTGTTTTCAGGCTCATGGTCCGGTTTGGAATAATTCCCGTTTTTTTTCAAAAGGGTTACCGGTACCTCAAACCAGAAGCAACTTCCTTTTCCGGGACTGCTTTCCACTCCAATGGTTCCCTGCATTTGTTCAACCAGCTCTTTGCTGATAGCCAGGCCAAGTCCTGCACCCTGGTAGGGGCGGCTCAGGGACTGATCCACCTGTGAAAATTTCTGGAATAAAAACCTCTGGTCTTCTTCCCTGATACCCGGGCCGTTATCTTTTACTTCCATGCGCAAATAATCTTTGCATTTCTCTCCTCCCTTCCTGAACTCTCCTTTTAATATAACAAAACCACCCCTTTGAGTAAACTTAAGGGCATTGCCAATAAGGTTGGAAAGCACTTCTGAAATTTTATAGGCATCTGCTTCAATGATATATTTCAGGGTCTCCGGGGCTTCTGCTTTAAGGGAAATATTTTTTTGTATGGCTGCCGGCTGAAAAAGGGAAATGGTTTTTTCAAGCAGGGAAGGAATCATTATCTGATCCCTGCGATTATTTCTTTTCCCGGCCCCTGAGCGGGAAATTTCAAGGAGATTATTGACAAGATACAGCAGGTTGCCTGATGATTCTTTCAGGATTTCAAGCATCTCTTTTTGTTCCCGGTTCAGCCTGGATTTTAACAACAGGCCTGTAGTGCCAATAATGCCATTCAAAGGGGTGCGCATTTCATGGCTCATGTTGGTAAGAAACTGTTGTTTGGTTTCGGCGGCCCTGCGGGCAACTTCCAGGTCTTTTTCCAGTTTCCGTGTTTCCAGCTCACGCGTGATATCGCTGGTTACCGCTACCGAACCAACAAACTTCCCTTCCGAATCAAAGTAGGGAGTACTGCTGATGCGCATCCAGATGATCTCTCCGCATTTTTTACGGAAACGCATCTCGTATTTCCCATCAAGGCCTTTTTCTCTTTCCCGTACCTTTTCATCCAGCATCCTGTGGTCTTCCGGCAAAATCAATGTGTCTTTTATGCTTTGTCCTTCCAGTTCCCCTTCCTCATAACCGGTAATCTCCTCCAACTGTTTGTTTACAAAGATGATTTCTCCGGCTTTGTTAATGGTGATGAGTCCTTCCGAAATGGTGTTTACCAGGGTTTGATAATTTTTGCGGCTTCGGTCCAGTTCTTTTTGGTATTGAATGCGGGAAAGAGCTACCGAGGCCATGCGGGCAATTGTTTCAATAAAGGGTATGTTTACTGAGGTTTTCTCTCCAAGCAACAATGCAAGTGACCCGTAAAGTGTATCCCTGGTGCGCAGGCCGCAAACCAGAATTTTTCCAACTTTCAGCAATTTTTCCAGTTTTTGGCAGTCATCCCTGGAAATACTTCCCATAGTCAGGCCCATTAAACCTTCTTTGGGTTGCTGAACATTGTGCTGAACGAGTTTGTGATAAGATGAGCTATGCGAACTTAACGGGAAATTCTTGTTAAAAACCGGAAAACCAAGCACTTCTTCCAGGTCTTTCTGGGTTTTTTCTCCGGCATTGATGTATTTTACGAAGAGCCCCCCCTGTTCCTTACGATAAGCACTTACCACAACGGTTCCCTCTCCGAAAAAAAACTGAAGCTTTTTTCCAATAAAGGTAAAAACCTCGTCCTCGGTTTGCAGTTCCATTATTTCAATGGCCACTTCTGAAAGAAATCCGAGCCTGGCGGTATATAATTCTTTTTGGCGGTCGGCAACCACCCTGGAATGAATATTTTTGGAAACCACAAGCATTCTGCCGGGTTTGTTTTGCGGGGCACTCCAGGTAAGGACGCCCTTTTCCTGCCACCAGTTCCATTCTCCTTTTTGGTCTTTTATCCTGTGTTCCGAAAAAAATGCCGGCTCAATCCCTTTCAGGTGATCTTCCAGTTTTTGTTCAACCACGGGAAGGTCGGCAGGATGGATAAGTGCTTTCCAGTCTCCTATACTGTGGGGGCTGTCTTGCTGCCGGTATCCCTGGAAAGTTTTCCATGAGCTGGAGAAAACAACTTTACCGGATGCCAGGTCCCAGTCCCAGTAACCGTCGTTGGAAGACTCCAATGCAAGCGAGATGCGTTGTTTGCTCTCCAGTAGTTTTTGCCCGGTTTGAATACGGTCAATCAGGCCTGTAAAGGTTTCGGTAATGATTTTCCAGAATTTTTCCTCTCGCTTACCAAATGGCTTTACATTGGCCACCCGGTCTATGCCTAAAAACCCGAAGAAGTTCCCGTTTTTTTCAAGGATTTGAAGGCTGAGGGACTGTATTTTCCCTATGCTAATGATCCGTTCTTCCAAACCGGACAAGCCCGGCAGGGATGCCGGATCATTAATGGTAACCGGGGCTTTCTTGTTGAGGAGGGGCATCAGGTTGGGCAGGTCTTCAAGGGGTAGGGCCTGTAAATCATCCAGCTGCCCTGCTATGCCCGGCGCACACCACTCATGGGTGTTGGAAACAGTTGAGCGGTCTTCATCCTTCAGAAACAAATAACATCGATCCGCTCCAAACAATTGTCCGATTTGGCGGAGGGATTGATCCACTGCTTCATCAAAATTGTCAGGACTTGCGTTTACAAACCGGGTTGTTATGTCAAATAAGACATTCTCCATCAGGTTGGTTTAAGCATGATTGGTTTCCCTTGAAGTGCTGATCCATAATTGGTTTTGGCATTATTAGCCGGAAAATCCTCCATAATACTATGGTGAAAAATTTATTCAAAAAACGGACTAAACCGGCATGATAAAAATAAACACTCCCACAAGTAAATTTCTATGTATTTCACTTAATCGTGTTCAAGCATAAATTCCTATTGAATTTAAGGGAATGCACCAAACTTTTTAAGGGAACCATGGAAATTCATTAATTATCGCATAAAATTCCAGCGGCTGCCATAAGTTGTTCGCTTTTATACATTGGGTGAACGCTTGCGAACACTTTTTGGATTAGATTTCCAGCTGTTAATTCGTATGTTGCTGCATTTTAGGTTTTTGTGGGACGTGGCACAATAATGGATATTGTTTTCCCGAATTTCGAATTTTCCAAATAGCTTTGTGTTATGGATAAGATCATAAAAAAGAAAAAGTGGACAGCAAAAAAAATTGCCACCATTGCAGGAATAACCCTTTTCGGGGTATTTGTTGTTCATTTGATGTTTTTCCGCGATAGCAGCAGCAGGCTCTATGTGGACAAAGACAAAATGACCATTTCATCTGTTGAGCAGGGTCGCTTCCAGGAATTTATCCCGGTTGACGGGGTGGTTCGACCCATTGTCACCATTTATGTGGATGCCGTTTTTGGAGGACGGGTGGAAGAAATTTATGTAAGAGATGGTGCCCAGGTTGAGGAAGGAGACAAAATCCTTCGCTTATCCAATGCCCAGATCGAAATGAGCTATATGCAACAGGAGAACCAGGCCCTGGAAGTACTTGACCGGGTTCAGAATACCCGTCTTGGACTGGAAAGAAACATGTTTAACCTGGAACGGCAGCAGGCAGACCTTGAATACCGCCTGGATATTGCAAGAAAAGCCTTCGCAAGAAAAAAATCATTTTTTGAGCAAGGGGTTATTGCCGATGAAGAATATGAAAATGCAGAAAGGGAATATAAATTCGCCAATCGCCATTATGAAATCGGATTGCGAACCATGCAGCACGACTCCATGTACGTTTCCACACAGTTGAAGCAACTCAACCAGTCGATCTCACGACTTGAAGAAAACATCAATATGCTGCATGACAATCTTGACAACCTGATCGTGCGTGCACCCATCAGCGGACAACTCTCATCCTTTAATTCTGAGCGGGGCGAAACCAAATCTTCAGGAGAAAACCTCGGACAGATTGATGTGCTGGATGGATTCCGCCTGCGTGCCCGTATCGACGAAAGGTATGTAAACCGCACCTATGTCGGACAACCTGCTTCTTTCGAGTATGGAGGAGAAACCTATGAATTGGAGATCAGCAAAATATACAGCAATATTACCGGAGGAGCGTTTGAAGTGGATATGCAATTCAACGGTAGCGAACCAGAGGGTATCCGCAGGGGGCAGACCATACAACTCAGGCTGCAGTTCAGCGGTATAGCCGACGCACTGATCATCCCAAGGGGAGGTTTTTACCAGGAAACCGGTGGAAACTGGATCTATGTAGTAGACCCATCCGGATCACAGGCCGTAAGAAGACCCATCCGCATCGGCCGCCAGAACATCCACCACTACGAAGTACTTGAAGGGCTGGAGCCTGGCGAAAGAGTAATTACCTCTTCCTATGACGCCTTTGGAGCAAAAGACCGATTAATTTTCAGATAATCCAAAATTTCAAAAAAAATAGTAACTTTTCACCAAAATTTTACAACCATGATCAAGACAGTAGACCTGACCAAAGTTTTTCGCACCGAAGAGGTGGAAACCACTGCCCTTAACAATGTGTCCTTCGAAATAAAAGAAGGAGAGTTTGTAGCCATAATGGGACCTTCGGGTTGCGGCAAATCAACCCTGCTAAACATAATGGGCCTTCTTGACAACCCCTCAGGAGGTGAATATTTTTTCCTGGAGCAGGAAGTGTCTAATTATTCAGAAAAACAACGCGCAAACCTTCGCAAGAAAAATATCGGCTTTGTTTTCCAGAATTTTAACCTCATTGACGAGCTGAGTGTTTTTGAAAACATTGAGCTGCCACTGATTTATCTTGGCTACAGCTCCTCGGACAGGAAAAAACGCGTTGAGGAGGTATTGGAGCAAATGCAGATCATGCATCGCAAAAACCACTTCCCCCTGCAGCTTTCTGGTGGACAACAACAAAGGGTGGCCGTGTGCCGTGCTGTAGTGGCCAGACCACACATCATCCTGGCCGACGAGCCCACCGGTAACCTGGACTCTACCCACGGCGACGAAGTGATGAACCTGCTGGAAACCCTTAATAAAAACGGAACCACCATCATCATGGTGACCCACTCCCAGCGTGATGCTTCCTATGCTCAACGCATTATCAGACTCTTTGACGGGCAAATCGTTACCGAAGACAAAGCCACAGAGTTTGTTCTGAGCTCTACAACACAATAAAAAATACGGTTTCAGAAAAATGAAGGTCCAAAAAAAGGGGCAGGCAGGTTTTGCCCCTTTTTTTGGAAACCCGCTTTTATCAGACATCCCTCTGCCTGTCAATATTATACCTGCAATTTTATCCTTACAAAAGTTAGGCTCACCATGTTAAAGAATTACATTACAACTGCCTGGAGAAATATGCGCCGATCGGGTCTTTATGCCGCGATCAGCATAATCTGTCTCACTCTGGGTATTACCGGTGCAGTATTGGTTACCATGTACCTGAACCATGAGCTTTCCTATGATACCCATCATGAGCATCATGAAAACATTTACCGGATGGAAGGTATCTACAATATGGCCGGAGCCACTTATCACCTGGCCATTACACCTTTTCCGCTTGGAATTGCCATGGATCTGGAGTTTAGTGAAGTGGAAGCCTACACCCGCTTTTTTCTGCAGGAAGACGTTTTGGTGCAGGTTGGAGAAAATCAATTTCGTGAAGATGGTTTTGTATATGCAGACTCCATGGTTTTTGATGTGTTTACACACCATTTTGTACACGGGCAGGCTGCAGGTGCTCTATCAGAACCCAACACGGTGGTGCTGAACCGCAGCCTTAGCCAAAAATATTTCGGAAATGAAAACCCTGTTGGCAAGACCCTGGAAATAAATCAAGAGACCTTTATGGTTACGGCGGTTGTGGAAGACCTGCCCGACAACAGCCACTTTAAATATGAGGGCATGCTGTCCATGGTATCGGGTGACCACGAGCAGTTCTTTTCCCTGAATCCCGAGCTTTTCTGGAATATCAATATCAATTACACCTACCTGAGGCTTCATAAAGATCATTCGATGGAATCCCTGATGGGGAAAATGGATGCTTTTTATGAAAAGTACGTAAATCCTTTGGGGGAAACCTTTGGCGCCAGTGCAGAATACCTGGGCACCCCCCTGCGGCAAACCCATTTTACAAACGTACAGATGGCCCCTGAAAGCAGCAGCAGGGCAACATTGCTGATCTTTTCGGTTGTGGCGCTGTTTCTGGTGGTTATTGCATCCATCAACTATACCAACCTGGCTACTGCCAGGGCATCAAAAAGATCGAGGGAAATTGGAATCAGAAAAGTAAGCGGTGCAAGCCAGGGTCAGCTTCTTACGCAGTTTTTGTCAGAGTCCATACTGGTGGCCTTTGTCTCCCTGGTTTTTTCAATAATGATCATGGAACTCCTGCTTCCCTTTTTTAATTCCCTTACCGGTAAATCTTTCAGCCTGCTAAACCTTTTCGATGGCAGCCTCCTTCTGCAGGTGCTTCTGATTACCCTCATTACAGGAATAGCAGCAGGTATTTACCCGGCACTTGTACTTAGCCGGATGAACCCTTCCCTTATCGTAAAAGGAATTCCGACCACGCATGGCCGTTCAGGATTGCTGCGCAAAGTACTTGTGGTTTTCCAGTTTGCCATCTCCATCGCATTGGTAGTGGGCACCCTAACCGTACAGGATCAACTTCGGTTTTTGCAGAATAAACCCTTGGGGTTTTCCAGAGAAAATAAAGCCGTAATTTCCCTGCAAGGAACTCAGACACGTCAAAGGGTCGAAACCATTGAAAACGCCATCAATCAAAACCCCATGGTATTGAATACGGCTAAATCCTTTTCCGTTCCCGGCAGGGATCATAACCTGAACGCAGTAAAAGTGGAAACCGATACGGAAATGGCAGAAGGGGCAATTGCTGTTAACTATATTGATTATAAGTTTCTGGATTTGATGGACATACCCTTGAAAGAAGGAAGGGCCTTCGACCGTGAAATGAGGGCAGAGGCCAGTACGGCAGCCATTGTAAATCAGGCTGCAATAAGAAAGTTCGGCTGGCATGAAAACCCCATAGGAAAGCAAATCCAAAAGGATTTCGACCAGGAAGGACAGCCTCAAACGGTTTTACGGGTGGTAGGAGTAGTGGAGGATTTTCATTTTCGCTCCTTGAAAAACCCCATTGAGCCCCTCATGTTTGTCCAGCCTGAAAGCCCCACGGGCCACCGCTATCTTGTAGTTGAATACCGGGAAGGAACCCAGACCGATGTGATTCCTTTCCTGGAGTCGGTAATGCGCGAATTTGACCAGTCCAGGATTCCGGTTGTTGCTGACATAACACAGCCTTTTCACCAGGAGTTTGAAGCCGAAGAAAACCTGAGTAAGGTTTTCGGGTTCTTTGCCCTTATCACCATCATAATCTCTTTCATGGGGCTGTTTGGGCTTTCATCCTTTACAGTAGAACAAAGGAAAAAAGAAATCGGCATCCGTAAAGTACTCGGCTCTTCCTCTGCCATGGTGCTTAAAATGCTCTTAAAGGAATATTCCCGTTTGATTTTGATTGCCCTGCTCATTGCCAGCCCTGTTGTGTGGTATCTTATGGACCGCTGGCTGGAAGATTTTGTTTACCAGATATCCATGTCATTTGCTCCCATCGTGATAGCAGGGGTCCTGGCGTTTGTCATTGCCATGGCAACCGTTGGCTATCATACCCTGAAGGCATCAGGGCTCAACCCGGTGGATACAATCCGGGCAGAATAAGCATAAAAAAGACCCTGCTAAATCAAAAAAACAGGGATAAAGAAATCCGGTTTGGATTTAAAAAAGGTTTTTGCTTCAGGAAAGGTTCAGTATTCATTACTTTTTTCGAGGCAAAATGTTAGCTACCATCAAAATTGTTTGGCCATGTTGACCCATTACCTCAAAACCACCCTGAAGCAATTCAGAAAAAGTCCTTCTTTTTCCTTCATCAATCTTTTTGGGCTTGCCACTGCAATGGCGGTTTGCCTGATGATCTTTCTTTATGTTTACCGGGAACTGAGTTTTGACCGGTTTCATGAGCAAGCCGAAAACATTTACAGGATCAGCCTG